>CAYGVP010000226.1:0-2510 GCA_964353385.1 uncultured Dehalococcoidaceae bacterium | reverse complement strand
AGGAGTCCTGCGGTATAAAGACGGGATGGACCCTGGCTTCAATGGAATTTTGATATTGTTTGGCTATCGCCAGGAGTTTAATGGCAAAACCAAGCTCCCGCGCGTAGCGGAAGTCGCGAGCGTTAAGACGGGAAATACCTTCGCGGTAAATATCCTGCGGACGCACCTGCATCTGAAACGCCAGCGAGGCCAGTATCGCCAGTTTATAGTTAGCGTCTATCCCTTCAATATCATTTTCGGGGTTAGCCTCCGCATAGCCCAGTTTCTGGGCTTTTTTCAACGCCGAAGCAAAGTCCGTGCCTTCCTTAGCCATCATGGAGAGGATATAATTGGTCGTCCCGTTGATGATGGCATAGATAGCATTTATCTTATTGGCTACCAGGTCATGCTTGAACGGAGCGATAAGGGGAATGCCGCCGCCGACACTGGCTTCGTATTGAAGGCCGACTCCCTTTTTTTGCGCCAGCGCCAACAACTCTATGCCGTGCTTGGCAATGAGTTCTTTATTAGATGTGACTACATGCTTGCCTCCAGTAATCGCTCTTTTCAGGTAGTCGAATGCCGGCCTTTCGCCGCCGATAGCCTCGACGACGATATCAATACCGGGCTCGCGGAAAAATTTATCATCATCGGTTGTGAACAGTCGGGCGGGCATTTTTTTTGCCTGCGGGCGCAGCAAATCCTGCGGCAGGACTTTAATCTTGCGCAGAACCAGTGGGCACCCGACCTTCTCTGCCAGTTCATCAGCTTTTTCCGTCAGTACCCTGGCGACCTGTCCGGCAATTACTCCCAGCCCCATTAAACCGATACCTATGCTTTTTTTCTTCATTTTAACTTCCCTTTATGTTTAACTGCTTGCCCGCCCGGTCAATAGCCCACTGGATCAAATCTTCCGTCAGATTATTGATGAATGAAGGCGAGTATTCGGTCCAGATTTTATTTGTCCATTCATAATAGAGTTCATTTATTAACAAATCCCGGTCTTCGGTAGTTAAAGGCCTGTTTTCCTCTTTTTCCGCTATTTTCACCAGCCAGACACCGCCCTTGGAAGAAACCGTATTATCCCGTAATGGCTGGCTCCATTTACCTATTTCCGTATTGGGACTGAAAACATATCCGTTAAATATATCGGTGACATTTTCAGTAATGCTTATCAATCCAAGTTCTCCGTGTTTTTGCTGTGAATCAATGTACTGGGACAGTTCATCGGCAATAGAGCCAAGGTCTGCCCCTGCTTCCAACTTCGCTCTGATAGTTAACGCCTCCTCCTCACTGCCTAAATATAACGCCGATACATTTGCGGTATACTGGTCCGGCCTGTCATTGACTTTAACCAGCCAGTAACCCCACTGCTTATATGAGACGTTATCAGATAAGGGCTGACTTACGTCTCCGGCTTTGGCATCATCCCTTGAGATATAGTCAGAGGGAATCGTCGAGGAAAATTTGTCTTTAAAGATACTGATAGTGTGCCATCCATAGTCGCCGAGGACATTTTTCGAGGCGGTGTCGGCAGCATATTGCTCGGCAAGCAATGTGAAATTTTCACCATTTAATATCCTTTCTCGAAGTGACTCGGCTACGGTATCGCTTTCCACCATCATAGCCATTACATGCATCTGATTATCGGTAGCCGGCACCAAAGATGAAAAATGCCCCTCTCTCAACTTGGAAGTTAATAGTTGACTTTTAACTAAGTGTATAGCGGCATCATTAACTTCAATATTTATACCAGAATTCTTCCAGGCTTGCCTGGCTTCTTCATCGGTGACAACAACACCCAGCTTCCCAGCTTGCTGTATCACTAACTCGTCACTTCCAATCTGGTTTTCAGCCTGAGCAGCTAACTCCGACATACTTGTAGAACCCTGAAGCTTGGCTAACAGAACCATGGTATCGACATAAAAACCGGTATCAAACTTCGTCTCAAACACTTCTAAGACTATTTTATGGAGCGGTAAATATTCCCCGGCGAGCCATCCTCCTAAAATAATGCCAATAACAGCGACGATAATGGCAATACCACCAAATAGGAAAATCCGCTGCCGCCGCAGTGCCCTTTTATGATGTGAAAGCTGGCGGTGCGTCATTTCACGCGGTGCTTTGCTAATACTTTTTTTCTTAGACAAGATAGTATCCCTTCATGATATATTTTACACTTTAATACTTTTTATTTATTATTTATAGTGTATTAGCAATATCTTTTCAAATATTGCCTGCTATAATGGCAAAACATTAAAAAATTTTTAGCTGTAAACTTACTTCTGCCATACTATGTGGCATTTCCATTTCGGTAAAGTCTGGGGAAAATCGGACCGGAAATGGGCGCCTCGGCTTTCTTCCCTGATGCTTGCCGATTCTGCTAACAGCCGTCCCGTTAATATCAGGTTGCTTAGTTCGTAGGAAGGCTGGTCAGTGGGTCTTGGAAGAGAATTTTGCCAGCCCGCTAAAACACCGGCTGCCTGATATAATCCATCTTTATCTCGTATGCTACCGACCTTATCCCAATG
>CAYGVP010000225.1:0-2516 GCA_964353385.1 uncultured Dehalococcoidaceae bacterium | reverse complement strand
GCTGCCAGGAATGCCGGTTTAGACCACCTGGCGGGCATATTCGAAGGACCGTTAGCGGTAGCGTTCGGCCATGGAGACCCCGCTAAAACGGCGAAAGTGATTTCAGATTATATACGAATATCAAAATCGACCTTGAGTATTAAAGCGGGCTTTTTACGAGATAGAGTTTTAAGCGCAGCAGAACTGGAAACGCTGGCGAGATTACCCTCGCGAGAAGTGCTGCTTAGTAAAGTATTTTGTGGCATGAAGAGTCCTATTTACGGACTGGTTAATGTGCTTGCGGGGCCTATAAGAGGCTTGGCTCAAGTACTACAAGGCAGAATTCAACAGTTGGAGGCAAAGTAAAATGGCAGATGAAGTAAAAAAAGCAGAAGCAAAAGTAGAGGAGCCGGCAACAGAAGAAACCAAGAAACACAAGACGGTAAAGGCAAAGAAGTCCGGTGCGATTGATGAAATCATGACGGCCATTAAAGGCATGTCGGTACTGGAACTGGCGGAACTGGTTAAAGCGCTGGAAACTGAGTTTGGCGTGAGCGCCGCCGCGCCAGTGGCTGTAGCCGCCGCTGCGCCGTCGGGTGAAGGAGCTGCCCCGGTCGCTGAAGAAAAAACGGAATTCACGGTTATTCTTACGGAAGTCGGTCCTAATAAAATTAATGTTATCAAAGCCGTCCGGGAACTGACGAGTCTTGGTTTGAAAGAATCCAAAGACCTCGTGGAAGGCGCCCCGAAGCCGGTTAAAGAAGGCGTTAACAAGGAAGATGCCGCTGCGGCCAAAGCAAAACTGGAAGCTGCCGGCGCTAAAGCAGAAATAAAATAACACTCGAAAAAATTATTCAGGCGGGTCGGGGAAAAACGGCCCGCCTGCTTGAAAAATCCCTTTGAATAACGTATAGTAATCTAACAAACATTGCGTTAAGGATTAAATATTTCAATGCCTCAAGGGGATTGGTACATATTATTAATAGTCGGCGGGGTATTTGTGATCCTGGGTATTCTGGGGATTATCTGGGGCATACGTGAAGAGAAGAAGGTATTTGATGCCCTTTCTCAAAAGCCTGACCTCCGTGAGTTTACCTTAAAACATATCGAGACTCCGCAGCCGGGGGCGCTTAAAATAGGCGGGTGGATTGCGGTGGGTTTGGGCGTGATATTGTTGATAGTTGGCATTATTTTCTGGGGTATCCGTTAACTGACGTTATAATATCATTTCAAATCCTTCCTTGCGCGTTCATTTGTTTATTGGTATTCCGTAATAAACGAGTCGTAAGGCTGCTATTTCAAAGGACTGGAGGCATAGATGGGATACTCGATCTTTGACGAGACAATGGTGGATATGACCTGGCCGGAAATTGAAGCGGCGGCGGGTAAAGGCGCTATTGCCCTCCTTCCTATAGGAATCATTGAAGAGCACGGACCGCACATGGGGCTGGCGGTAGATACGTATGCCGCTTACCTTGTAAGTGTTCTAGCTAAACACGAGCTTGAGGCCTGCGGTGTTAATACACTTATTGCACCGCCCCAGTACTGGGGCGTTAGCCCGGCTACCTGGGTTTTTCCCGGCACCTTTTCTGTGCGGCCGGAGACTATGAAAGCCGTTATTTATGACATCCTTGCCTCGTTAAAACGCTGGAAACTGAATAAGGTTTTTATCATTAACTGGCACGCGGATATTAAACATTGCCAGGCCATCCTTGAGGCCGTTAAAGAAGCCCGCCGCGATATGGCTATAGACGCGTTTTATCTTGTAAGCGAGTTCGATGTTAGTCGCCTCCGTCTGACCGGCAAAGAGGAGTATATCCTCAAACAACAGTCGCCGCCCATGACGGGAATTAGCGAGAAATATGTTGATATTCATGCCGGCTCAATGGAAACGGCGGTTATGATGAAATACTTCCCGAAGCACGTAAAAGCTACGCTGGCAAAAAAACTCCCGCGCACGGAAATCACCCTTGAGGACCTTAAGAGCCTGGGAAAAAGTGATGAAGCCACCCGGAAGCTGATACCGCAGGGCTATTTCGGGAATCCCGCAGGCTATGATACCGGCGCGGCGGAAGAGTACATCGAGGCTCATGCTAAGGCCACCGCCGATTGTATCGAGAGTTATCTTAAGAGTAAATAACGCAAAAAGCCCGAGGGGGCTGATACCCCCCTTTATTTTTTATAAATCCATCTTGCTCTGCTTATAGCCTGATTTAATAACCCTTTTAAGGCGAGAGTCGATCTACCTACTCTGTCCGTCTTGGTCTATACTGCACGGCCTCGGCGACGTGATTAGCTTTAATCGTATCACAGTTATCGAGGTCGGCGATGGTGAGCGCCAGCTTTAGGATGCGGTGGAAGGCGCGGGCGGAGAGGTAAAGCTGTTTCATCGCAGCCTTCAGCAAGCTCTGTGCGGAATCCTCGACGTGGCAAAACTCTCGAATTTCACTCGGCGTCATCTCGGCGTTGCTGGTCAGTTTGGAGCCCTTAAAGCGCTTTAACTGCCTTTCTCTGGCGGCGGTAACGCGCGCCTGCAC
>CAYGVP010000224.1:0-2523 GCA_964353385.1 uncultured Dehalococcoidaceae bacterium | reverse complement strand
TTCTCCTTGACTGGTTTGAACTTTTCCATGATACCTGCCTTACCTAGTAGTCTGGCAGCGGTGTCTGTCGGCTGTGCTCCCTGTTTAAGCCAGTACAGGGCTCGCTCCTCTTTGATTACTATTGTCGGTGGTTCGGTCCTCGGGTTATAATTCCCGAGCATATCAACGGATGCCCCGTCCCGGGGCGCCCGACTGTCTACAATGACCATCCTGTAGCTCGGTTGGCTTCTGGCTCCCATGCGCCTTAGTCTGATTTTTAACATGCACTCCTTAGCTTTCTAGTGTTAAAACTTTTACTTTGCTATTATGCACTATAACGTTATGTCTGTCAATGGCACACTACATAATATGTTTTATATTTTAACTTATAGCCTCATTCTCTATTGCTTTTTCCGTACTTTTGGCATTAAAAATCCCCTGTTCTTTCCCCCTGGTCATTGCGAGTCCTCACGCTTCGCTTAGGATAAACTCCGCGTGGCAATCTCTTACTGCGCCTAATTATATTTAATGGCTTATTAACACTCTCTAATGGGTTGGGGAGAGATCCTGCGAGAGGGGGCTTCGCACCCTCTTAATAATCCTCCCCCTCTCAAACAAACGGATAATCAGGCTTGATCAATGTAACTGTTTGAGAGGGGGTTCATCCTGGTTCCACTGAGTCACCACGAAGTGAAGGTTTACCCTGAGTGTTCATATTGAAGGGTTCACCCTGAAGGGCAAGGGGGTGAGTAAAAGACCTCCTTCCATTGACATCCTTCCACCATGTTGCATACCATAGGACGTGATGATAAAAAGGGAAAGAGGTCAATCATGGGTTTTCTCTCTTTTATTAAGAAAGTATTCGCCGGTGAAAGCGCTGACGACGCCGCTTTAGACGCCGCCCGCGCCCGCCACGGCATTAAAGTCGATGCAAAGACTAAAGCAGCAGCGGATAAAACCACTACCGAGGCGGAGCACTTTGCCGCAAATTATGACGCTTGGGAGGAGTTAAGGCACTGGCGTTCAAATTTCTTCTTTGGCAGGTGGGTCACTCGTAAATTCTACCCCATCGGTGAGGACAAAGTTAAAAATCAGCTGGAAGACTTAGAAAAAAAGAGACAGGCGGAAGCGGAGCGGAAAAAAGAAAAAGAAGCAAGAAAAAAGGGGGAGGGCTAAGCCTCCCCGCCTTTATCCCGAGCGAAGTTGAGGGATTTCCCCCCCAATTTTTGTTCGACTAAAGCGCCACAACCTTGTCGATAAACATCACCAGCGGCGCGATAATGCTTACCGCCCCCACCGCCCCTAGTATTACCGTGTAGAGGTCGTACCTCGTCTCATAGCCCTTGAAAATCGAGCCGTCATAGTACTGGTCCATGCCCTCGTCTTTGTAGAGCTTCATCAGGCCATCATTCAGCTTGCCCCTTTGTTTCTTATGGTTTAAGAGCGTGCGTATGGCATACCAGTCAATCGCTAGCGTCGCCAGGATGATAACGAACATGGTAATTATTGGCGCGGCATTGAGACTCGTTGCTCTGAACCCGGTCATACTGCCCATAATCGACCCTGTAGTTTGGGCGGCAAATACCATAGCCGTGACGAACAGTAGAAAAGAGACCGTTATCGCGATGATGATGGTAATCGTGTCTATCCGCATCGCCTGCTTCAGCTCGTTGCTGATTTGCTCGTGAATTCTCTCTTTCATTTTCCCCTCCCGTCGACTTAATTTTTGCTTATGATATTCTTTTACACCTCGTTTGTCAATTGGCCCTTTCCGTATATCTTTTAAAGCCCCTTATCCCTTACCCCTTATTGCTACAAGTAATATGCCTGGCCCCGTATGGACTCCCAGCGCCGGTCCCAGTCTGGCTAATCTTATCCTCTCTGCAGGGAATACCTCACCCAGCCGCCCCACCAGTGCTTGTGCTTCTTCAAGCGTGGTGTTATACACCACCGCTAAATCCTGGATGTCTGCTGCACTTTTCACATAATCGAATAGTATGTCTATGCCCTTCGCTCGACTGCGCGCCCGGCCGGTCGGTGACAGTACCCCATCTTTTACTGTCAGCATCGGCTTTATGTTTAATACCGAGCCTAATAGTGCTTGCATCTTACCGATACGCCCGCCCATGGCAAGGTATTTAAGTGTATCGAGGAGTGCCAGCACATGGATGCTGGGAATCATTTGTTTTACCTCTTTTACCATCTGCGGTAGGCTCTTTCCGGACTGCGCCATCGTATTAGCTGCTATCGCTAGATGCCCCAGCCCCATCGTAATTACCTCTGAATCAATCACCTCGATGGGGCATTCTTTTTCTACCGCTTCCTTGCCCCGTAACGCTGAATTATAGGTGCCGCTTAGCTTACTGGATACGTGAATGGAAACAATCCCGTCAGCCTCTTTACCTAACTCCCTGTAGACATTGATAAAATCCTGCGGAGAAGGTTGCGTGGTGCTGGGATGTATGTGGTCCACTGATAACCGACGGTAGAATTCGTCCTGGCTGATGTCCACCACATCGCGGAAGACCTCATCCCCGAAACGCA
>CAYGVP010000223.1:0-2526 GCA_964353385.1 uncultured Dehalococcoidaceae bacterium | reverse complement strand
TCGCACCTGAAGACTACGGCGCGTAGTTTACCACATCCGCCGAATTTTCGCCAGACCCCCAAAAGCGGCTAAAAAAGGCTTGACTTTTGGCCAGGCAGTGTGCTATAATGCAGATGTACATCGGTAGCCGATGTACATAGGCTTTCGTTCTAATCGTAAAGGAGTTGGCTATGCCTCTGGAAAGCGAACTGCGCAAGGGTTCGACCCCCGTCCTCATCCTGGCCCTCCTCACCGAGCGCCCCATGTACGGCTACCTCCTCGCCAAGGAGCTGGAGCGCCGCTCTGATGGCTACTTCGACTTCAAGGAGGGCACGCTCTACCCCGCCTTGCACAAGATGGAGCAGGAGGGGCTGGTGCAGGGAGAGTGGCAGGTGGTGGAGAACGGTCCCTCCCGCAAGTACTACCACCTCACGGAGAAGGGCCAGCGCGTCCTGGCCGAGTCCACGCAGGAATGCATCACCTTCGCCGAGCGCCTACTGGCTCTGCTGGGGCCGCAGCGGCAGCTCCAGCCGGGCAAGACGGGGGCATGACACGATTGGACGCAGATAAACGCAGATGGACGCGGAGAATATTGAACTATCCGCGTTAGTCAGCGTTAATCTGCGTCCCCAAAGTGCCCTGAGGAGGAAAGCGATGCTTGACCGCTACTTGGCGGATCTGGGGAAGCAGCTGCCCCTGGCGCCCGCAGCCCGCAACGACATCCTGCGCGAGGTGCGCTCGCATCTGGAGGAGGCAGCACGGGCGCTGCAAGCAGCGGGCCTGAGTAAAACAGAAAGCGAGGTGAAAGCGATGGAACGCTTTGGTGATGCCGCGGCGATTGGCCGCGAGCTGCGGGAGGTGCACGGGGGGACGCAGCGGGAGGCAGCACTGGCAGCCTGTGCTTTTGCCCTCTTCGCCCTCCTGGCCGAGCTCCCACACCTGCTGGCTCTGTTCTGGAACGTGCACGTGGGCAGCCTCTACACCTTCCTGGCCATGGTGAGTATTTTCCTGGTGGTGAGCCTGTGGGCCTGGCGAGGGCGCTTCCCCCTCTGGAGCTACCCCTGGGTAGGTTTCGCCGGGGTCCTGCTGCTGTTCCTGGGAACGCTCAGAGGCCCGGGCTTTTATCTCCTGGCATTCCTCTTGGCGTTGGGTCTGGGAGTGGTCTTTCTGGCGGCTACTTGGCGATGGCTGCAAGTGGACTGGAGGGTGGGGTCGCTGCTCTTTCTCCCGGCGGCACCTATCCTGTCCTGGCTGATCTTTGACGAGCAGCCAGCCAGCTTCCAGACCCCCTTTATCCTGGGCATCGGCTTGCTTTGCGCTGCCACAGCCTGGGCCTTCGTGCGGGTAGGATCAGGCCGGGGGCGGACGGCGGTGGCTCTAGCAGGGGCGGCGGCAGCAGTCCTGGCCAGCTTCCTGCCGGTCTCTTGCTACGGTTTCCCCTGGGGTCGGCATGCGGTCAACTGGAGTGGTGAAGCGGCTTGGATGACGGACCTGATCTTGATCATTGGCCTGCTTTGCGTCGCGACAGCCTGGGCCTTCGTGCGGGCAGGGTCGCCCCGGAGGCGTGTGGCCGTGATTCTGGCAGGAGCAGTGGCAGTTGTCCTGGCCAGTGTCTTGCCGCTCTCCTACTACGATTTCCTCCTGAGCCGGCCGCCGCTGCTAAACTGGGAGAAGACGGCGGCCTGGACGGTGGGTATGATCTTGGGGCTGTGGGCACTGCTGCTCAGCCCCGCCCTGCTCAGTCTGGCGCGGCGAAGACAAGCAGCCTGATAGACCGGCATCCGGGGGAGGTTGTGCCCGATTGCTGGGGAATGCCCTGCGCCAGCGGGTGGCCAGGCCGCGCATTTACGGCAGCGAGCCTACCTTGAGTAAGAGCGGGCTGTGTGGAAACTTAAAAAGCCGGGCGGAGCGACAGAAGCTTGTCAGCATCGGTGAGCTATGGTATAATACTGGTGGAGGTGAGAAAATGTCCGGTACTTTTCGCTGCTACGTTTATCGCCAGGGTGAGAACTATTACGCCGAATGCCTGGACCTGAACCTATTGACCAGGCGGCCAACAGTGCTGGCGGCCATGGAAAGCCTGAATGAAGCGGTCCTCTGCCATGTGGAAGCAGCCTATAGCCAGGGATGGGAGAAGGATCTTATTCCCCGTCGCGCCCCTCTGGCTCGTTGGCTGCGCTTCTATACCAGCCTGGTGGGGCATACAGTCAAAGCTTTGCTTACCGGTCACCTGGATGGCCTGATTGCTTACGAGGTGCGTCTGTGCGCAGTACAACCACCGGAGCTGGCGTATGCCTAAAAAGTACCCGCCTCTTACGCCCGCCGAGGTAAGACGTATCCTCCTGGCTCGCGGCTTCACGCTCATCCGGACGAGGGGCAGCCACTATACCTACCAGGCGCTCTTGAAGGGGAAGAAACGTTCTGTAACCGTAGACGATCACTTCCCAGAATACGATGATGAGCTTCTCAAGAATATCGTTAGCCAATCTGGTCTGGACCGAGAAGAGCTTTATGGGAGGACCGAAGAGACGGCCAGGTAGATTGACC
>CAYGVP010000222.1:0-2529 GCA_964353385.1 uncultured Dehalococcoidaceae bacterium | reverse complement strand
TCCCGCGCCAGTCTCATAGCCCCCAGGTCGTCGATAGTTTCGGGCTTGACCAGGATGCGCACCTCGCGGCCTGCTTGAATAGCGTAGGACTTTTCTACGCCTGTAAAGCTGTCGGCGATATCTTCCAGCGCCTTGAGTCGTTTGAGGTAGCTGTCCAGGGATTCGCGGCGGGCGCCGGGCCTGGCGCTGCTGATGGCGTCGGCGGCAGAAGCGATATAGCCCCAGAGGCTCGTATCGCTGGTCTCGAGGTGGTGTTCGGAGACGCCTTTCAGTACCTCCGGCGACTTTTCCCATTGCTTAACGAGGTCGGCGCCGATGGCGGCGTGCGTGCCCTCAACTTCACGGTCGACGGCTTTGCCTATATCATGCAGGAGGCCGACCTTCTTGGCGATGTTAACGTTAGCGCCCAGCTCGGAGGCAATCATACTGGCAAGGTAGGCAACCTCCATGCTGTGTTCCAGAGCGTTCTGTCCATAGCTGGTGCGGTACTTGAGCCGGCCCAGCAGCTTGATAAGTTCTGGATGAAGCTGGACGGCTAGCTGTTGGGCGGCCTGTTCGCCGGCTTTCTGGATATCGGCTTCCACGTCGCTCTTGGCTTTAGCAGCCATTTCTTCGATGCGCGCCGGATGAATGCGTCCGTCCTGTATCAGCCGGGTCAGGGTGACTCTGGCAATCTCCCGGCGCACAGGGTCGAAGCTGGATATCGTTACCGCTTCCGGTGTGTCGTCGATAATGAGGTCAACTCCGGTGGCCTGTTCCAGAGCTCTGATGTTGCGTCCTTCCCTGCCGATAAGCCGGCCTTTCATCTCGTCGTTAGGCAGAGGCACCGTCGATACCGTGGTCTCCGCCACGATTTCCGAGGCGCTGCGCTGTATCGACAGGGCCAGTATCTCCTGGGCTTTCTGGGCGGATTCTTCCTTCAATTTGTTTTCGAATTGATGGAGACGGCGGGATGCCTCATTTTGCATCTCAACTTCCATGGCGTCGAGCAGCACTTTTTTAGCTTCATCACTGGACATCTTGGAGATAAGCTCCAGCTGTTTGAGCTGTTTGTCTTTTAACTCGGTAACCTGGCTGCGGGCAGTTTCAATCTCTTTCTCCCGGTTAATCAGGCTGCGTTCGCGCTGTTCCACGTTTTCCAGTTTGCGGTCGAGGGTCTCCGATTTCTGGCTTAACCTATTTTCCTGTCGTTGTACCTCGGTACGCCGTTCGCGGACATCATTATCGGCGGCTGTTTTGGTTCGCTTGGCTTCGTTCTGGGCCTCTTGCAGGATATTCTTGGCTTCATTCCTGGCTTCAGAGACCATTTTTACGGCTTTTCTCTCCGCAATACGTACCTGGCGGTTGAAGATGACGCGGCGGAAAAAGAAAAGACCTACTACACCGACTATGAAGCCGATGATGGCAGAAAAAGCAATAGCAATATATACTAAACCTGCATCCACTTTATCCCTCCTTATTTAAAGTTTTTAACCTGTTTATTTATTCACTGTTTCCGGGGTGGTTTTTTCTTGCCACACCTTTTTTGTTATCTCTTTTATAATGCTGTAGCTAAAGCCCCGCCGCCCCAGGTAGGCGCCCAGGCGCTGCCGGAATTCCTGGTAGTCTGTGTCGGCTAAACGGGTCGCCCTTTTAACAGCCGCACGGTAGGCGCTTTCGCTGTCATCTATTTCGCCGATGACCTGCTCGATGACATCGCTGCTAAGCCCCTTGCGCCTTAGCTCCAGTTTTGTCATGCGGCGGCTGCGTGGACTGAATGTTTCACGGTTTTCTTTCCAGAAACGGGCGAAGGCGATATCGTCTATAAGTCCCTGCTCTTTAAGTCTGGCGATGGCTTTCTCCAGATATTCTCCATCGAATCCGTGCCGCTGCAAACGCTGTCTTAATTCCTTTTCGCTGCGCGGGCGGTAGCCGAGAAGGCGAAGCGCGGCGTTAAGGCAGCGCTGGAAACGGTCCTGGCTTTGCAGCGTGTGCAACTGACCCTGGTTTATTTCCTGTCCTGCCTTCAGTTTCTCTTGCCGGGCTGTTTCCGCGAGCAAGTCAAGAGCAGGTTCTCCGTCGAGCAAAACCTTAACGCGTTTTTCGCGGCCTCTAGCTGCTTTTATACCGGTTATTTTACTCATTTACCCTTTTTTAAACACAAAAGGCTAAAGCCTTTGCTCCAGCCTTCTTTAACTGTTTTCCGGTTAAATTGTACTGCCGGTTTATTCTATTCTTCTACTGATGACGCTATATGGGCAGTGCCGGCTGAAGCTCTTATTTTCTCTTCGATTTCTTTGGCAAGTTTGGGGTTATCTCTGAGATACCCTTTGGCACTCTCCCTCCCCTGCCCGAGGCGGGTGTCAGCGTAAGAGAAAAAGGAGCCGGCTTTATTGATAATGCCCATCTCGATACCCATATCAAGGATGTTGCCCTCCTGGCTGATGCCGTGGTCGAACATAATATCGAACTCGGCGGAGCGGAAGGGCGGGGCAACTTTATTCTTCACTACCTTAGCTTTAACACGACTGCCTATAGCTTCGTTTCCCT
>CAYGVP010000221.1:0-2542 GCA_964353385.1 uncultured Dehalococcoidaceae bacterium | reverse complement strand
CCCTCGAGCTCTGCCAGCAGTTCGTCCTGGCTGAGGCCCGTGAGCTGCGAGGCGACGGCGAGGGGAACATCCCGGCCGCCAATTGCGGTGTCGGACCTGGGTCCGGGCCCGGCCGCGAACACCGTGCCGAACAGCACGGCACCGACCGCAATTGCCGTTACCGCTGCCCCGACTGCTATTGCCAACTTCTTCATCATCGTCCCTCCATCCTTATCTTGTCTTTCCGGCGCTTCACTTTCGGCGCCTATGTTCAGCATAGCCGCCGGATTTGGAGCTATCGTGGAGCAGTTATGGAGATGTGATGGAGCTTGAGGAGCAGCTAGACGGATTCCAGAAAACGGGCGGGATCTCCACGAAGCCTACAAGAAATCTCCACAATCATGCGCTACACTGTCATTGTGTCGCTTTGGGGGGCGCGTCCAATGAAAGAAAAGGTTCTCGTGGTCGATGACGATGCGCATATCGTCGAAATCGTCCAGGCATACCTCGAAAAGGACGGCTATCGGGTTCTGACCGCGCTCGATGGCCGGCGGGCGCTCGAGATCGCGACAAAGGAGCGCCCGGCGCTTCTCATCCTCGACCTCATGCTGCCGGAGATGTCGGGCTGGGACGTCATGCGGGCGCTTCGGCCCTCCTCGCAGGTGCCGGTCATCATGCTGACGGCGCGCGACGACCCGACGGACAAGGTCGTGGGGCTGGAGCTGGGCGCCGACGACTACGTGGTGAAGCCATTCGACCCGAAGGAGCTGCTGGCGCGGGTCCGTGCCGTCCTGCGTCGCGTGCGGCCACTGGACGCGGAAGCGCCGCTGAGCGTCGGCGACCTTGTTATCGACCCGGGGCGCCACGAGGTGCGTCTGGCCGGCAAGCGAATTGACCTCACGGCAACCGAGTTTGCCATACTGCAGGTGCTGGCACGTCACCCCGGCATGGTCTTCACGCGGTTGCAGCTCCTGGAATCCGTGCAGGGAGAGGCTTACGCCGGCTACGAGCGGGCGATAGACAGCCATATCAAGAACCTGCGGCAGAAGCTGGAGCCGGACCCGCACAAGCCGCGTTACGTCGTCACGGTCCACGGTGTCGGTTACCGGCTGGAGGCGGGCGATGCTGCGTAGTATGCGGTTGCGGCTGGTGCTCGCCTTTGTGGCCGTTGTCGCCGTGGCAATCGGCATCGCCGAGGTTGTGGCGGAGCGCACCGCGACGCGCGAGTTCGACGCTTATGTCGGCAGAGTCGATGCAGTTTATATTCAGACGCTGGCGCAGAATCTCGGCGATTACTACGCGGCGAATGGGAGCTGGGAGGGCGTAGAGTCCGTCTTCCAAGCTCTGCCGCAGGTGCCCGGCCACCTCCAGCTTCAGGACAACAGCGGCGCCGTTGTCGGCGACACTTCGCCCGGGCGTGGTTTCGGCGGACCGGGGGGCCGCGGTGGGTCTCAAAGCACGCCTGTCGCTCCCGGCCAGGGTGGTCCGAGCAACCCCGGCGGCGGCCCGAATGCCGCGCCGAGCGCCGTCCCCGGCGGATCCAGCGGACCGGGAGGACCAGGCGGGAACGAGAACGCCCCCGGCAGCAACAGTCCCAGGAGCGAGAGCGAGTGGCAAGGTGGAGACCTGATGGAAGAGGTTGCCGGTGTATCGTGGACGTTCCAAGTAACGGAGTCAAACGCTGCCGCAAGTTCCCAGGCGACGGCTACGCCACAGGCCGTCCAGACGATGCCCGTCTACGCCAACGGCCAGCAAGTCGGCACACTGGTGGTGTTGTCTCGCAGCGTCCCCACGGGAACCGTGTCGTCGAGCGACCGCTTCTTCGACAGACTGCGTCTGGCATTGCTCGTGGGCGGCGTTACCGGCCTGATGTTAGCCGTTGTCCTCGCGACCCTTCTTGTCGGCGGCATCACCCGACCGCTGCGCCGGCTCACCGACGCAGCACGACGCATCGCATCGGGCGATTTCAGCCAGCGTGTCGCCGTTGCGTCCCCGTCAGAGGCCGCAGAGCTCGCTTCGTCTTTCAACCAGATGGCGGAGACCCTGGAGCGCGACCAGGAGACACGTCGTCGCCTCCTCTCCGACATCGTTCACGAGCTGCGCACGCCTCTTTCCGTCATCCAGGGCACCGCGCAGGGCTTCGTCGACGGCGTCATTCCCGCCGACGCCGCGCACGCCGGCATCATCCGCGACGAAGCGTCACTCTTGAACAAGCTCATCACCGACCTCCGTGACATCGCCCTCGCCGAGTCGGGGGAGCTACGCCTGGAGAAGAGGCCGGTGAACCTGGCCGCCCTGGCGCGTCAAGCGGCGGGCGCTGTGCAGCCGCGAGCGACGGGGAAGGGAGTCGAGCTGGAGGTCGTGGTGCCCGATGGGTTGCCACTGGCCTTCGTCGACAGCGACCGGACGCTGCAGGTTGTGGGCAACTTGCTGGAGAACGCCCTTCGACACACGCCCGCGGGCGGGCGCGTGACCGTGGGACTATCGGGGCCTCGAGACGGGTTGCTGGCGCTGGAAGTCTCCGACACCGGCGAGGGAATTCCGTCGGAGCACCTGCCGCACG
>CAYGVP010000220.1:0-2566 GCA_964353385.1 uncultured Dehalococcoidaceae bacterium | reverse complement strand
ATTGATAGTTCTTGTGATTATAGCATGTGTGTTGTAGGTAATAACAGAGTTTATGTTTGGGGTGACGCTAGTATGGTTCCCGGTAGCTATAATCCTAGTACATATGTTCCCGGAACAGTATCAAGTACAGAGATCCGTCTTTCTGATTTTGATATAAGTTTAATTGATATTGATAAAATTAGTGCAGGGGTAAATGCCTTCTATATTTCTTATAGAATAAAAATTGCTGGTACTGATTTTACTTCGAGTCGAGTGTATAGTTATACTCGATATGGAAAACAAGATTTTGGAACCAGTGTTCCTATAGAGTTGCAAAATAAAGAAATAGTTGATATTTCAGCAGGATATGCACATGCTATTGCAATATATTCTACTGGAAAAGAAGCCAAAACGTGGGACTATCAATCATTTGCTCCAGGTACAGAAAAATATCAATACAAAAATTGGTCATCAATACCACAATATTTTAAACGTGATGCATTTTTTGAAGCTATTCCTGGGTCATGGGATTTTTCAAAATGGTTATATGGTGATTTGTGCTGTGGAGCGATAGATGAAAGTAGTCATCCGGTTATTCAACCAGATCCATGTTCCGCTTTAGCCTACAACATTTATACTGGTAACTCTGCTGGTGCATTAGAATTTAATATTCATTTATCATATAGTGGATATCCACAATATTTTTGGATGCGTTCTGATTGGCGAAGGTTAACAAAACAAGCATTTGATTCATCATTTAAACCTCAAACACCTGGCACAATTGGTAATGATTCTATTGGAGAAGCCTGCGATCAAGTAGATGGTGGTATGATTGTTGATAATGATGGTGATAATACTGCGTCTGGATTGTATGGTTGGTGCGGACAATCAACACAATCTGTATGGGGTGAAGGCAGACCTATGGGTGAACAGATGCTCTATAATAGACAAAGACCAATTCTACCACCATGTGAAAATCAGGATCCATGTACCGGTGAAGAGAATACGTATACTAAAGGAGTTTTACCAAGTGATGCTCGAAGTATTTCGAGAGCATTTGATATACCACCAACTGTATCATTTAAATCTACTAAAGATATATTTCAAATGAGAATAGATAGATATGGGTCAGCTAATTTTACTAGTGATACTGCACCATGTGCAAAACATATTCAGACATATAATCCTTATTTTAGATATTCAGAAAGACATTATTATTTTGGATATGATCGAGAATTGGATACGTACGATATCTATTTAAATCCAGATTTTTTACATGTAAATACTACCAATGCGCTTGCTCGTGGTCTAACTGGTGCAACCTTTATTTCTCCAAATCCCGGTATTGGTTTTGGTGGTGGTACTGGACCAGATGGTGGAACTCAAGCTGGATTGTGTGGATATTATAGTTTGTTTAATTATCCAATGACTGGACCAAACTATCCTTTAGAACAATATCAAAATTTACCAGTTAATTTTCCTAACAATCAAGAAATTATTGAAAATCTTCAAATTGCTTTTTGTAGTATATTAATTCCTAAGAATAGTTGTTATACTTGTGGTGGTAATTCTAGAACCATTGCAGATGCAATTAGATATTTTGGTGGATATGCTTCTTTTGCTTGGAGAAGCCAATGTGAAGGTACCGGTGATAATACAGGTGACAATATTAATACCATGTGGGCACCATATTATTATATTCCTTATATAAAAACCTATCTGCCACCAGACCAGTTATTAAAAGGTACTTGTAGTTATATTGGTTTAACTATGCCCCCATCAACCGATCCTAATTTTATAAAATATTCTTTTATTGATGTACTTGGAAATAGTGCTTATACAGAAACCACAGAACCGTGGCTTCACGGAACATCTCAAAAATGGATACCTTTGTGTTGGGAATCTAAAAATTATATTGGAAATATATGTGGAGTATCTAGTTCTAGTTATGATGCTATTTGTTTTGTGGGTAGTAATGAACCAACAAATGGTTTAAATAATGAGTTACTATATTTGTGTTTAGGGACTGGTCCTAATTTTTATACAAGTCCAGTTCAATGTGGTTTGGTAGCGTGTTGTCCGGCTGATGGAGATTGATCAACCTAAATATATTGGAATTTATATGGCAAATTTATTTGATGCACACTTTACATTTAATAGTTCTGGATCTATGCACACTAAAGATAATTTTAAATTATTTTTAGATAACAGTGGTAATATTATTGACAAACGTCAATTAGAATATGGAATTTATAATAAAATTATAAAAATAGAATATAATAAATTATTTTTAATTAAATTGCATAAATTGGGTTTTGGAGACATTATTGATTTTATAACTAAAATTTTATATATTAAAAAATTAGTTATATATCTTACTAATGGTAACTGTGGGTGCGAACAACGTAGAATTAAATACAATAAATTTTATATTTTTTGGTATTCGTTTAAAATGCGAGATTTGTATGTTCAAGATGATGATGTCGTCTTTAAAATTAAACAATAAAAAAAATCAAAAAGGAAACTAAAAATGTTTGAAGAATCACAAGAACAACCTATTCCACAACCAATCCCACAACCAACACAG
>CAYGVP010000219.1:0-2570 GCA_964353385.1 uncultured Dehalococcoidaceae bacterium | reverse complement strand
AAGCCTCGGCTAAATCTTTACCGTAAGCCGCCAGCCCCATGTCCGCCGTATGTTCAATAAGCTCAAATCTCTTCATATCTGCCAACCCCCCTTTTCCCCCCGCAAATTTTAATAATATCCCCACCCCATCCAGATGTCAAAGCCCGACCAATGCTTTTTATGCTATAATCGTGACAAAAAGAAATGCCCCTGTAAAGAGGTAATCACTTATGAACGAACCCACCCGTGAAGTTTTTTGGAATATCCAGTATGCCTGGATAATGTACACCCTGGCAACTATCGCCGTGGCTGTTCTGCTCTGGTCGCTCGTCAGGATTCCCCGACGCTGGCGCGTCGGCCGGCCCGCCCACCGCTTCAACAATTTGTGGAAACGCTTCTGTGTCTTCTGCCGCACTGCCTTTATAGATATCCTCTTCCACCGCAAATTCTTCGGGGCGGATAAAAAGGACCTCCGTTTCCGCGAGCTTTACGCGGGTCTGGCTCATTTCTTCATCTTCTCCGGCTTTGTCGTCCTGCTCCTGGGCGCGTTTCTGGATTTTATCTCCCATTATTTCTTCCACTTCATGGAAGGCAATTTTTACCTGGCTTACTCCGTAATTACAGATAGCTTCGGCATATTGGCGATTATCGGCGTAATAATGGTCGCTTATCGGCGCTATATCTGGAAGCCGGAACGACTCGACAACAAATGGGACGACCTCATAACACTCCTATTAATTTTCCTTATTTTCATCACTGGCTTCCTCGTCGAAGGCCTGCGCATGGCCGCCACCGAGTTCCAGATTAATCCCGGTTGGACGCCCTGGTCGCCCGGCGGCTGGGTGTTCGCTAAGGCTTTTTACGGCTTAAGCCAGACCGCTCTGTTGAATTGGCACATCGGTTTATGGTGGTTCCACGCTATTCTCTCTCTGGGCGCTATCGCTTACGTAGCCTTATTAAATACCAAATTGTTCCACATCATCTGGGACCCCGTTAATGTCTTCTTTAGAAACTTGGGACCGCGCGGCGCACTGGCTCCTATCGACTTTGAAAAAACGGAGCGGTTCGGCGCCGGCAATATCGAGGACTTTTCCTGGAAGCAGCTCCTCGACCTCGACGCCTGCACCCGTTGCGGCCGCTGCCAGGATGCCTGCCCCGCTTACTTTAGCGGTAAAGCCTTGAACCCCAAGCAGGTTATCCAGGACCTCAAACAACACCTTTACGATGTTTATCCCGGCCTCAACTCGAGGAAGCCGGCGGAAACCCGCCAGGAAATGCTCGGCGAGGTCATTACCGACGAGGTTATCTGGGACTGTACCACCTGCCGCGCCTGCATGCAGGCCTGCCCCATTTTCATTGAGCACGTTGACAAGATAGTGGATATGCGCCGCAACCTGGCCATGGAAAAAAGCCGCTTCCCGGAAGCCGTCCAGGAGGCATTGAAAAGCCTCGGCACGCGCGGCCACCCCTACCGCGGCGCCGCCGCTACACGTATGACTTGGTGCGAAGGTCTGCAAATCGATACCGTTTCCGACGCTAAAGATATCGATATTCTTTACTGGGTGGGCTGCTCTGCCGCCTTAGACGACCGCAATATAAAGGTGGCGCGCGCCACCGCTAAAGTCCTCCAGGCCGCCGGCGTTAATTTCGCTATCCTCGGCGATGCAGAGGCTTGCTGCGGCGACCCCGCCCGCCGCCTGGGCGATGAGTACCTCTTCCAGACCCTCTGCAAACAGAATATTGAAATTCTTAAAGGACACAACGTGAAAAAGATTCTGACCTCCTGCCCCCACTGCTTTAACAGCCTGAAGTTTGAATATCCGCAGTTCGGCGGCGATTTCGATGTCGTGCACCATACCCGGTTCTTCGCAGGACTGCTTAAGGACGGAAAAATAAAAATCAACCAAAAAGGTAATATTAAAGCCACCTATCACGACTCCTGCTACCTCGGCCGCTATAACGATATCTATGATGAGCCGCGGCAAATTTTAAAGGCCTTGAACAGCAATTTCATTGAACTGCCGCGTCGCAAGACCGCAAGCTTTTGTTGCGGGGGCGGGGGCGGCCACATGTGGATGGAGGAGGACCCGGAAAAGCGCGTTAATAACCGCCGCGTAGAAGAAATTCTTAAAGCTGACGTTAAGTGTGTAGCGACCGCCTGTCCTTATTGCCTCACCATGTTCGATGACGGTCTCAAGGCTAAAGGCGTGGAGGAAACAGTCAAAGCGCTGGACTTAAGCGAGCTGCTGGCGGCCTCGCTGGAAAGTCCCAAAGATTAAACCAGTTCACCCTGAGCTTTAGTGTGAGCTTAGTCGAACACCCGCCGAAGGGTTATTGCCCCCTGGAAGGCAGCATCACCACCGCCGTGCCGGTTACCGTCTTTTCTCCCTGTGGGTTCTCCGCCCAGATTTCCACCCTCGCCAGGTTCTTGCCTTCCTCAATATACTTTTTAGCCACCTTGCCGTTGCAGATGATGTCCTCGTGGACTTTATTCATCCCCCGGTAGCTGCCGTTCAGCTTTACAAGTGTCCCCTTTTCCCCCAGCCAGTCGGTAATCATCTGCCCCAGGAAAGAGAGCGTCAGCCACCCGT
>CAYGVP010000218.1:0-2586 GCA_964353385.1 uncultured Dehalococcoidaceae bacterium | reverse complement strand
ATCGTTTACGGCATTGCTCTGCCGGCGCTGGTCGGCATTACCACCTTTTTCCGCACTCGACCTAAAGCATTAAAACAGGCTTGAAATACACCCTTTCTATCTTAAAGGAGCGCCGTTGACTAAAAAATCCGCTAAAGGTTTAGTGCAAATCTTCACCGGCGAAGGCAAGGGCAAGACCACCGCCGCTTTAGGCGCGGTCCTCCGCGCCGCCGGCCACGGCCTTAAAATCTCCGTTATTTTCTTTATCAAGGGCCATTCCTCCCAGGGCGAATATAAGACTCTCACCACCCTACCCAATGTTAAAGTCGCCAGCTTCGGATTGCGCCAGTTTATCCATAAAAACGACGTTATCAATCCAGCGGAAAAAGCCCAGGCTCAAGCCGCCCTCGCCGCCGCCCGCGAGGATGTTACCGGCGGCAAATTCGACCTCGTTGTCCTCGATGAAATCAACGTCGCTGTCTACTTCCGTCTTCTCGGAGTACAGGAAGTCCTCCAGCTCATTAAAGATAAGCCGCCCCGCGTCGAGCTTATTCTCACCGGACGCAACGCTGATAAAAAGTTGATTGAGATAGCCGACCTCGTTACCGAGATGGGGAAAATCAAGCACCCTTTTGATAAAGGCATCAAAGCCAGAAAAGGCATTGAGTTTTAACCTGATGAGAAGACTTCTGCTGGCCACTAACAATAAAGGCAAGCTCCGCGAATATCATTACCTGCTCAAAGGCATCCCCTATGAAATCGTCACCCCCGCCGATTGCGGCATTACTACAGAGGTCGAAGAGGTCGGCGCCACGTTTGAAGAAAACGCCACCTTAAAAGCCACCACCATGGCATCTATCAGCTGCTTGCTTACTCTAGCTGACGACTCCGGCCTTGAGGTCGAAGCTCTCGGCGGCGAGCCCGGCGTTCGGTCCAGCCGCTTTGCCGGCGAAAACGCCAACGATGCCGATAGGATTGCCTTCCTGCTGGCAAAGCTAAAGGACGTCCCGGATTTACACCGCCTCGCCCAGTTCCGCTGCGTCATCGCTATCGCCGAACCCGGCGGCAGAGTAGAGCTTTGCGCCGGCGCCTGCCCGGGCATTATCGTCAGCGAGCCTCGCGGCGCTAACGGCTTCGGCTACGACCCCGTTTTTCTTATTCCGGAGATGGGCAAAACCATGGCGGAGCTTACTTTAGGGGAGAAAAACCGCATCAGCCACCGCGCGCAGGCGGCGGAAAAAGCCAGAGCGTTACTGATGGAGTGGTAGCTGTATTCCTCTTTGAGGTACACTAGGTAGAAAGGGTAAAGACGCCGATATCATCCTTCTGCTGGAGGTGTTGGAATGAAAAGACTGGTGCTGATACTACTAACGCTAGCTGCGGTATTAACCCTAGGCTGTAATTCGAAGACTCAAGAACCAACCGCCCTAACATCTCCAACGGCTTCAACGCCTTCTCCATCCACAGTATCTCAACCCTCTCCAACATTGAGTCTGGAAGATTATAACGGCGGTTTTTTCTCCATAAAGAAGCCAGTTGGTTGGGAAATAGTCACGGCCGGCGCATGCAGCACGTTTTCCTTCTGTATCAGGGAAAAAGAACACCCGGCAAATCAAATCTTCTATTTCAATGAACTTGGCCCTGTCTATCTGTCCGAGGAGCAAAAGACAGTTGATAAAAACTATGTAGATATGGGTGGTTCCCTTCCTTCCTGGTTCGAGATGCCTGTCGTCAATCCGCTTACCCCCGAGAACTATCTTTCGAGTTTTGAACTCATTGCGGATACAAGCATCGCTAAAAAATTCATGCAAGGATTCCCGGAGCTCAGAGATATAGAAATCATCTCAGGCGTAGAGGAGAAGGCACCTTTATCCGGCGGACAAACAAAAACCATACGCGCCTTGTTCCAGCAGAATGGGGAGTTGGGAGAAGGTCTGTTTTATATCACGGTAGCTCCACTCATTCCACTGACAGGCTTTGCCTGGGGCGGCATCGGTTATGGATATGTCATTACCGGGATAACCTCAGTTAAGTCTGACTTCAGTTATTTACAGGACAAGCTTACGGAAATCCTAAGGAGCCTGAACATATCCCAGGAATATGTCGATAACTGCCTGCAACAACAGCAACAGCAACTAGAGGGGTTACTAAAAGCCGGCAATACCCTTGCCGAGACCTCGGATATCATCATGGATGTATGGGAAAACCGAAATCATTCGGACGATATAATTTCGGAAAAGCGGAGCGATGCCATTCTTGGAAAAGAAAGGGTCTACAATCCGGACACCGGGACTATCTATGAAGTGCCACTCGGCTTCTATGACGAATACAACTTACACCGGCAGCAATACAACATGGACAATCTTCAACCGCTACCCGACAACGACTGGAACTTATGGATGGCGCCTACCGAATCAGGTGATGATATTCACTGAGGCGTGATATTGGAGCTGCTGTAGCTAATACGTTCTTTTCTGTACATTATCTAGACCACACTGTAACAATAAAATGAAATGTGACTTAACATTATAACGGAATGTGCAGTCTGAAGCTAGACTAAGCTTAATATATGGTGGAGACGGGGGAGGGTCGAACTCCCCGTCCGGT
>CAYGVP010000217.1:0-2602 GCA_964353385.1 uncultured Dehalococcoidaceae bacterium | reverse complement strand
AGCTGGCCGCGCTCGAAGAGGGCGTGGGCGTGGGAATCGTCGAAGGGCGCCGCGAGATCATCGACACGCTGCGAAAGGCGTCGATCCTGCTGACTCACCCGCAGGATTGGGTAAAGTACAAAGCAGAAGACCGCGTCACCTGCTTTCTCCAGGACCAAGGGTGCAAGCGCATCATGCCTCTCTGGGGCATCGACATCGAGCCCGTGGGCGGGTATGACCGCATCGACGACAACGACACCGGCGATTTTGCCTATTCCTGCAAGGCGGACGGATTTTGCGGCGCAACCAATCGCACCGTGAAGGATGTCGAGGGCATGCGCTATAGCACCGAGGATGTGGTCAGAGGCCTCCCACGTCTGCAGAAGGAAATCCGCGTCCGCCAACTCGCCACGGCGAACCGCGACGGCAACATTGTGCGGGCTCTGACCGGCTTGAAGAACGTCGCAATCGAAGAGCTGGACGCCGTGTGGAAAGCCGAGGGCAAGGGCAAGTCGGTTGACAAGTGCGTTCCTGGACGCGGATACGGATCGCAGAAGGAACGGCAGGGCGCACAGGCGAGCGACAGCGACAGAACGAGCGACCCGGGGCCGAAGTGCCCGACGTGCGGGAGCAAGATGAATTTCCGCGCGGCGGGGAAGACGAGCACGGGCAAGGCGTACGGCGCGTTCTGGGGTTGCAGCAAGTTCAAGAGCGACGGCTGCAAGGGCTCGGTGCAGGATTCCGACTACCAGAAGTCCAAGCCGAAGCCGACAGCGCAGCCGACGTATGCAGAAGGGGCGGATCCGGATCCGATGACCGAGCGGGCCCCTGGCGAGGAGGGCTAATGGCTACCATCACCAATATCCGCCGTATCGATCCGGCCGCCGTCGTAACCGCAGTGCGCGACGCCTGGTCGCAGTTTCTCCTGGCTGACCGCACGCCTCCGGCTGCTCATCCGTACGTGTACGCCTCGGGATACCGGGAATGTGCGCGCCGCATGGTCCTGGAGATGACGCAGCCGGACAAGCAGAAGCCCTTCGAGCCCGACACGCTGGCGAATTTTAGGCGAGGCAACGACAGGGAACGTGACCTGCTCGCGGATCTGAAGCGCATCGGGCGCAACTGCCGGATTCCGTTCGAGGTGATCGGGGAACAGGAGCGCTTCGAGATCCGTGACGCCGGCAGCCGCGTCGTGATCGTCGGCAAGGTGGATGCTAGGCTCAAGTTCCAGGATCGCACCAGCGCACCACTCGAGGTCAAGACCTGGAATCAGAACATCACCGCGGGCCTGCACACGTTCGAGGATTGTCTGCAAGGAACGTGGACTAAGAGCGGCGCGCACCAGCTGCTTGCCTACATGTACGGCGCAAGTGAGCCCATCGGATTCATTCTCATCGACCGCGCGGGGATCCCGAAACTGATCCCCGTCGAACTATATCCGCACATGGAGATTATCGAAGGCTTCATTGCCCGCGCCTCTTCGGCGTCATTGCACGCTGAGGCTGGCACGCTGCCCGAGTTCATCCAGGACGCGAGCGAGTGCAAGCGCTGCCCATTCTTCGGGAGTATGTGCGATCCGCCGAGCGCCGGTGGGCCGGGAGCAAACATCATCACGGATCCCGAGGTCGAGCAGATGCTTGAGCGCCGGGAAGCCACCAGGGACGCGCGCGACGAATACGAGGCGATCGACAAGCAGATCAAGGCGCGGTATCGCGGCTTAGAGTACGGGATTGCAGGGAAGTTTCTGCTGCAGGGGAAATATGGCAACCAGACTTCCTACGACATCCCAGAGGACATCAAGCTCAAGTACAAGCACACGGATCCGCGCGGACGTTTCACCCTTACGATTACGCGGGTTGAATGACCTTCCGGCCCCGTCGCATGGTGCCTGCGCAGATCGGCTGATTTACTGCGCAGCCTGGTGAGCGGGGACGGGGCCGGGAACGAGTTCGCGGAGGTATTGTGAAGGATTGTATTTGCTGTAAACTTCCTAAACCTATTCTCGGTCGCGGATTGTGTTCATACTGCTGGAGTCATCTATATCAGATGGTCCTAAAGGGAATCATCTCCTGGCGCGAACTTGAACTGTCCGGAAAATGTCTACCGTCACGAAAGGGAGTGATTAGAATCATAGGCAATTCCGCGATGTGTTCTGTTTGTCGCAAGTGGTTGCCTTTGGAACATTTTCACATTGATTCCCGCCCAGATAGATTGGTGTCTAGTAGATGTAAGAAATGCTATAGAACAGCGAAGGCGGGGAAGCATCATCCTGGCAATCAAAGACGCAATTTAAACAGGGACAAATTGCGCGCTCAAAACGCGGTGCGATCAGCGGTGGTATCTGGAATGATAAATAAACCGAATGAATGTTGTCAATGTTCACGACAAATGAGGCCGCACGATATACACGCTCATCACTATGCGGGATATGACAAACCAATGGAAATTAAGTGGCTTTGTAGACATTGTCATACATTAGAGCATTATCCATATTGATTTTCACGGGCGGCGGCGTGGTATCAACACGCCTGCGGGGTGATCGCGGACGCCCCGCTATTGTATCCATGCAGCCGAGCGCCCTTCCAACTCAGCCCTTTGGGCGTCGGGCGCTCGGCACAAGTTG
>CAYGVP010000216.1:0-2630 GCA_964353385.1 uncultured Dehalococcoidaceae bacterium | reverse complement strand
CGATGCGCTGGAGTGGTGGCTGGTAAAGAACAAAAAATAATTCTATTCTTTATCAATTCTTTGAGGGGCATATGAAAAAAGCCCCTCTTTTTCTTTTTATTGTAGTATAATATTTCTTGAAGGATACAAATTTTTCGATTCCGGAGGTCTGTAATGGGTGTTATTAAAACCGCCGCTGAAATAGCCAAAGAGAAGATTTCAAAATTAGGCGAGCCGACAGAAGAAGAGCGTCTTAAATGGAAATACGGACCGGAGGGAGAAAAACTGGCCGCCGTTTATCTTAAAGAGGATGTCAACCTTGTGAGTGAATTGAAGAAATACGATGAAAAAGCCAGGCAGGTTATCATCGCTGGCGTTAATGATATCCTTTTAAGGAACATTAGTTTACCCCGCACCGAAGCCGCCCGGAGAACCAATAAAAAGGCCATGGACGGTCTAAAAAGCCTGAAAAACGATAAAGTTGCCGTGGAGAATATATTCAGCCGGATACGGCATGTCCTCGACCATTACGTGCAGGAGGGAGCCAAACAAAAGAAACAGGCTTACGAATCGCTAAAAGCGGAGTTTGAGGCTAAACTCCAGCAGGCTATCAGGAAGCAGACCGGCGTAGATGCCAAGGTAAATATAGACGTGGAAAAACAGCCCCAGTTCCAGGAAGAGTGGCAGAGAGTGCAGGCGCAAATGGAAGGTCAGTACATAAACCTGCTGGACGAATATAAAAAAGAATTGGCGTCTATAAACTGAAGGGTAATATCATCTTGCGCAAAGGATGAAGTAATACTTAGCCTAAAATTGAGATTGCCACGGACTTCGTCCTCGCAATGACAGGAACAGCAATGGATACGGAAAACGAAAGAATCGAATATGCAGCCCGCCATACGGAGATAATCCGGTATCCCCGGCAGCACCTGGCTACATTCGGGGTGACCAATATATATTATTATTTGCTCACGGAACCGACCTACTCCGAAATATCCGATGATACTAACGAAACAGTAATCAGAGAAGGTAGGGTTATCGCCGAGCGACCGAAAATCGTTACGCCTTATTATCTGACTCATCTCGAGGGATTCAGCTACGACGCACGGCAATATTTCCAGAAGCTATTGATGATGCACGGTCCCAATGCGCCCGGGCTCTTTTATACTTATAAGAACGAGCCCCGGGGACTTAATATTGTAGCGGACAAATGGCCGGCAGTAGTGGAAAAGCTGAACGCCGAAATCGATAAGAAAGACGACCCGTTAGCAACTATTATCAAAGGGCAGGATGACCTTTGGGATGTATCGCTATTGAAGTTTATCTATGAGATTACCAGTCGGTCGGTACAAAATAATATAGCACAAATGGGGTCGAGGGGAATGCTGGGGATGAGCCACGGCGGCATTCCGGTGGGGGCTAGACAGATTATTGAGGAGATGTTCCAGCAAGCCTGGCGAGGCGAGATTAAAGCTTACGAGCTTGAGCGGGAACTGAACCAGTGGGGCGTCTTCGAGGAATACCAGGACAGGTTCTTTACTCTGGTCAAGGGTAGGTAGATGGCATTCTGCAGCAGTCGGGAAAGGACTTTATAGTGGAAATCTCAGTTATCAAGGCGCGCGACCTTTCCGAGGCATGGTTCCTCTGCCTGTGCAAGACCCTCGATGAGGGGTATGAGTATAAAATCGACCGGGGAAGCTATGCCGGACAGAGGCGTAAAGAACTGGACCTGGCTGTAGTGCAGATAGAATATCCGGGCAGTCGACCGTTGATACCGGACGTGCCACAGGGCGTGCCGCCGCCAAGCACCATGGAATACGTGGAAAGTTATTTGCCTTACCTGATGACGTCACACAAGAGGGCAGGGGAGCAGTACACCTACGGTCAGTATCTAGAGAAGCAGATAGCCAAGGTTATTAGAATGTATAAGAAGGACGGCTACAATACCAACCAGGCTTATATGGCCGTGGGGGATGAAAAGTCAATCGATTTACCGGACCCGCCGTGCTTGAGGATGATAGACACCAGATTACGCAACGGCAAGTTGAATTTCGTGGTTTATTTCAGGTCGTGGGACTTATGGGCAGGCTTTCCATCCAATATGGCAGCACTGCAACTGTTGAAAGAATACATGGCGAGCGAGATAGGGGTGGAGGATGGCGAGCTGGTGGCGATGAGCAAGGGGCTGCACCTTTACGAGTATGCGTGGGACATCGCCAAAGCGGTAGTGAGGAGAGGGCAATACGAAATGCCGATGCAATAAAGGGGATTATAGATGGACCATATTGAAGCCGTGGTAGACATGATTGTTGAGTCCAAGAGAGTAGTTGTCTTTACTGGCGCCGGTTTCAGCACCGAGTCCAGCATTCCGGATTTTCGAGGCCCGCAGGGAATCTGGAGCAAGTTCGACCCCAGTGAACTGAATTTACCCAACTTCCTGCGCAGCGAGGAGATAAGGGAAAAATACTGGCAGGTACACCGGATGTTCTGGGAAGCGGTAAAGGACGCCCAACCCAACAGCGGGCATTATGCCGTTACCGAGCTCCATAACATGGGCAAGCTGGACTGCGTAATAACACAGAATACCGACGGGCTACAACAGAAAGCCGGCACGCCGAAAGAGAAAGTGCTGGAACTCCACGGCACGATGC
>CAYGVP010000215.1:0-2637 GCA_964353385.1 uncultured Dehalococcoidaceae bacterium | reverse complement strand
CCCTCTGCTTCGGCGCTGGAGCTATGAGCAACTCCATCTCCGATTTTACTACAGCCGACCTCCTTTTCGTCATCGGCTCCAACACCACCGAGTGCCATCCTATTATCGGGCGCTATGTCCTGCAGGCGGTGAGGTCCGGCAAGACTAAACTCATGGTGGCCGACCCCCGCATTATTCCTCTGGCAAAGAAGGCTGTCCTGCACCTGCGTCAAAAGCCCGGCACGGATGTAGCTTTGCTCAACGCCATGATGCACGTCATCATCGAGGAAGGCTTGCAAAATAAAGAGTTCATTAAAAATCGCACTATCGGCTTTGATGATGTGGCAGCAACCGTTAAGAAATATACCCCGAAAATGGCTTCGGAAATCACCGGCATCCCGGCAGAAGATATCATTAAAGCGGCGCGTCTCTTCGCCACCGGCGGCAAGGCTGCTATTCTTTACGGCATGGGCATTACCCAGCACACCACGGGGACGGATAACGTTAAAAGCGTCGCCAACCTGTTAATGATGACCGGCAACATCGGCGAGGAAGGCACCGGCTTCAGCCCGCTGCGGGGACAGAACAATGTCCAGGGCGCCTGCGACATGGGCGCTTTACCCAACGTCCTCCCCGGCTATCAGCAGGTGGCAAATGCGGAAGCCCGCCAGAAGTTTGAAAAAGCCTGGAACGTTAAAATCAAAGATAAGCCCGGCCTCCCCATGACCGAGATGATGAACTCGGCTTTCCGCGGCGAAATTAAGGCGATGTATATCGTCGGTGAAAACCCCATTATGTCCGAACCAGATTCAAATCATACCAGGCACGCTCTGCAAAAACTCGATTTTCTCGTTGTTCAGGATATCTTCCCTACGGAGACTGCCGTCCTTGCCGATGTTCTTTTACCAGCCGCTTCCTTCGCCGAAAAGGAAGGCACTTATACCAGCACCGAGCGCCGCGTGCAGAAGCTCAATAAAGCCGTCGAACCCCCCGGCGATTCCAGGCCGGACTGGCAGATAACCTCCATGCTCGCCGCTAAAATGGGTTATCAATTCCCCTATAAAAACGTTAAAGAAATCAATGAGGAAGTTACTTCTCTTACACCCATCTATGGCGGTATGAAAATAGAGAGAATTGCCGCCTGCTACGGTTTTCAATGGCCCTGCCGTACTGTGGAAGATATGGGCACCCCCACCCTCCACGTAGGAACATTTAGCTGTGGTCTGGGTAAATTCCAGGTCGTTGAATACCGCCCGCCGGCGGAATCTGTTTCCCCGGATTATCCCACCATCCTTACCACCGGCCGTATCCTGGAGCACTTTCATACCGGCAGCATGAGCCGCCGCGCTAAAGTACTGGCAAAACGGGTTTCTCAAGGCGTTATCGATATGCACCCGGAAGACGCTTCAAAGCTCGGTGTCGTTACCGGGGATATTGTGACCGTGGCATCTAAACGCGGCAAAATTACCGCCCCCGTCAACGTCACGGATAAAGTTGCGCCCGGGCTGTTCTTTATGGCTTTCCACTGGAAAGAGTCGCCGGCTAACGTGCTGACCAATGCCGCTTTAGACCCAACCGCCAAGATTCCGGAATATAAGGTCTCTGCCGTTAAAGCGACGCGTAAGTCTTAAGCTAAGAATGCCCGGTGAGAGCCCGGCTACTGAAACGTTCCTTTTTGCCTTAACCTGTCTACTTCTTCCCGGGGCATATCTAAGATCTTCGTGCAGATGTATTCGGTATGCTCGCCCAATAAAACCGGACGCCCCACCGCCGTTTCCGCCCCGGATAGCTTTAGCGGGGCGGGGTGGTAGTAGCGCAGCCTGCCCATGTACGGGTGCTCCATCTCCCGGTAGAAATCATAGTAGTTCATCTGCGGGTCTTCATCGATGTCTTTAGCGTTAGCGACGACGCCCGCCCCAACCCCTGCCTCCTGGAGTATCTCCTCCACCTCTTCCGGCGGGTAGTTGATTGTCCACGCCTCCACCAGCTTATCGAGTTCGTCGCTGTATTTAACACGGCCGGCGGCTTTAGCGTATTTCTTGTCCTTCGCCCATTTGGGACTGCCTATAACTTTGATTAAGCTCTGCCACTCTGCATCGCTCATAACGGCGATGGCAACCCATCTGTCTTCGCCTTTACAGCGGTAGATGCCGTGCGGCGCGGCGTAGTCGCTCTTATTGCCCTTCGGCTGGAACTCACGGTGGTTCACCTGGTAATCGAGAATCAGCGGCGTCATGTAGTTCAGTCCTGTCTCAATCTGCGAGTGGTCGATGTACTGTCCCTTGCCTGTCCGCCGTCGATAGTCGAGCGCCGCCATAATGGAAAGCGTCGCGTACATCGGCGAAAGCTGGTCGGTATAATACGTAGAGGGAGGCACCGGCGGCCTGTCCGGCCATCCGACAATGTTGTCCATCATCGTGACGGCCGTCAAAATACTGCCAAAGCCCGGCTGGTCCGCCATCGGACCCGTGTGACCGTAGCCGCAGGTGCGGAACGTAATAATCTGCGGATTTATTTTCTTTAGCCCCTCGTAGTCCAGCCCCAGCTTGTCCATGACGCCCGCCGGGAACCCCTCCGCCACCACGTCCGCCCAGGCGACCAGTTTCTTAAAAATCTCTAACGCTTCCGGCTGCTTGAAGTTCAGGCTGATGCCCAGCT
>CAYGVP010000214.1:0-2637 GCA_964353385.1 uncultured Dehalococcoidaceae bacterium | reverse complement strand
GTTAGCAATTAAGTTCTCGCTTTCCGCCGCAAACCCCACCCGTATAAATTTCCCCTTTCCCTCGCTTAAGATGTCCGGTGTCTTTACCAGCTTTAGAGTCAGGTTTTGCTTGGACTCTTTCTTAATTTTGTTTTTAGCGATTATTTCCGGCTTGTAGTCCGCCACCGCCGCCGCCATGAGCAGGACGTCCGCCTTCTTTACCGACCCCGCCACCGCCTTTTTCATCTCCGCCGCCGTCTTTACTTTAATAATTTCTACGCCCGCCGGTTCTTCCAGCGTTACGTTCGCCGCAATTAAAGTCACTTTAGCCCCTCTATCCCGCGCCGCCTCCGCTAAAGCGTAGCCCATCTTCCCCGAGGACCTGTTGCCGATATGTCTCACCGGGTCGATAGGTTCCCTCGTTCCCCCTGCCGTCACCACGATGCGTTTGCCCGTTAAGTCCTGCTTCTGTCCCAGCGCCCGCTCGATTGCCTGGATAATCGTAGCCGTGTCCGGCAGTCGCCCCTTCCCCATTTTCCCCGATGCCAGCCGCCCGTATTCCGGCTCGATAAAGCTAAAACCCCTCGCTTTCAGCGTGGTAATGTTCTTTTGCGTTACGGCATTGGCGTACATTACATCGTTCATCGCTGGCGCGATTATCACCGGCGCTTTGGTCGCCAGCACTACTGTCCCCAGCATATTATCGGCGATGCCCGCCGCAAGCCTGGCGATGGTGTTGGCCGTCGCCGGGGCAATCACTACAACATCGGCGGCTTCGGCCAGAGCGATATGCTCTTCACTCCATTCGGAAGTCGGTTCGAACATGCCGGTCACTACCTGCCTGTGCGTGATATTGCGTAGCGTTAGCGGCGTGACGAACTTGGTCGCCGCTTCGGTCATTACTACTTCTACCCTTGCCCCCGCTTGCGTTAGCTTGCTGGCGAGGTCTACCGCTTTGTAAGCCGCGATGCCCCCCGTAATCCCCAGCACTATCGTCTTATCTTTTAGCATAATAGCCTCCTCAACCCTACTCCCGGTTCATATCATGGATTACTTTAATCCCTATCAGCGTTAAGTTGGGATTCACCTCGTCGATGGCTTTCGTCTCTTTTGCGATGAGTCCTGCATAGCCTCCGGTCGCTACTACCGTCGCTTTTTCCCCCAGTTCCGCCTGTATCCTGCTGACTATCCCCTCGATAAGCCCTACCCACCCGAAGATTAAGCCCGACTGCATGGCGGCTTGGGTATTATTCCCGATGGTTTTTTTCGGCCTCGCCAGTTCTACCCGTGGCAGGGCTGCCGTGCGTGTATACAGCGCCTCGGCGGATATTCCTAGCCCTGGCGCAATTACTCCACCCAGATACCCCTTTTTGGAAACTATCGAGAAAGCAGTGGCCGTTCCCAGCGCCACCACGATTATCGGTGGTTTGTAAAGCGCCAGCGCTGCCGCCGCGTTAGCTATGAGGTCGGCGCCTACCTCCCGCGGATTAGGATAGCGTATGCTCACTCCCGTCTTTATCCCTGGCCCCACTGCCAGCGGCTTGATGTTGAAATAGCGCTCGAAGAGCTCGTTGAATGTCGTCAACAGCGGCGGGACGACGCAGCTCATCGCCCCTTCCGTGATGTCTTTAGGGTCTATCTCCTGGTGCTTCAGCAGGTTGAGTAGTGTCACGGCATATTCGTCGGCCATACGCTGTACGCCGGTGGAAATACGCCAGGTCGCGCGCAGCTTGTTGCCTTTGAAGATGCCTATTTTAATATTCGTATTAGCAATGTCGAAAACCAGCAGCATATCTCCCTCCTCTTCAGTCCCTGTTTTTCAGTTGCTTTATCGTCAGCGGCAGTGCCGGCAAAAGGTCGGATGCAATCATGCCGGCATCGCCCATTTCATCTCTAATTTTATCACCGGCTGCCCCGTGCAGGTAAACCCCCAGCGCCGCCGCATCATAAGGCTTTAGCCCCTGCGCCGCCAGCCCTGCTATCGCTCCCGCCAGCACGTCACCCGTCCCCGCCGTCGCCATCCCCGCGTTGGCAAAAGGACTGACTCTGCATTTCCCGTCCGCCGATGCTATCAAGGTGAAGGCGCCCTTCAGCACGATAGTCTTTTGCCATTTTTGAGCGTACTTGATAGCAACGCCCGTCCTGTCCGACTGCACCTCGTCGATGGTCAATCCTGTGAGTCTTGCCATTTCGCCGGGGTGTGGGGTCAGTATTGCGTTATTCGATATCTTCTGCCACCAGTTCGGTATCCGGGCGAGTATATTCAGTCCGTCGGCGTCGATTACCAGCGGTGGCAGCCCTTTCTTTTGCAGCAGAGAGCTTAAGAACTCCACCGTTGCCGGATTTTGCCCCAGTCCACATCCGGCTAGCAGGATGTTGTACTGCGTGCATTGTTTGTGGATAATTTCTGCTCCCTCCACCGATATTACCCCCGGTCTCGTTTCCGGTAGGGGCAAATACGTTGCCTCGGCTATTTTGGATGCGATAATCGGTATCAGGCTTTCGGCGGTCGCTAAAGTAACCAGTCCTGCCCCCACTCTCATTGCCCCGGCGCAGGCAAGGCACGCCGCGCCGATGTAGTTAATCGAGCCCGCGTTAATCAATACCCGCCCGAAAGTGCCTTTGTGGGCATTTCGCGGCCTTTTCGGCAGCGTGTGG
>CAYGVP010000213.1:0-2640 GCA_964353385.1 uncultured Dehalococcoidaceae bacterium | reverse complement strand
ATCCCTCCCCGTATCAAGTACGGGGCAGGCTTTTACGAAAGAGGGATAAGAGTAAGGGATGGATTCCCGCCTGCGCGGGAATGACAAAAGTGTAGAAAGAGAAAACTATGACGGATACGCCGGATAAACAAACGGAGATGCCCAAGGCTTACGAGCCGGGGGAGGCGGAGGGGAAGTGGTACAAGTTCTGGATGGAGAAGGGCTACTTCACGCCGAAAATAGATAAAAAGAAAAAGCCTTTCGTCATTATAATGCCGCCGCCCAACCTGACCGGGGTTTTACACATCGGGCATGCTTTAACGGCGGCCCTGGAAGACCTGATGATACGCTGGCACCGGATGAGGGGCGAGCCGACGCTCTGGCTGCCGGGCGTGGACCATGCGGCAATCGCGGCGCAGGTGGTGGTGGAGAAAATACTGGCCAAAGAGGGCACCGACCGGCATAAGCTGGGGAGGGAGAAGTTCCTGGAGAGGATGCACCGTTGGGTGGCGGAGTGCCGTCACCTTATTACGCAACAGCACATGAAGCTGGGCGTTTCCTGCGACTGGACAAGAGAACGCTATACCATGGACGAGCGGTCCAGCCGGGCGGTGCGGGCGGCTTTCGTTCGGCTCTATGAGAAGGGGCTGATATACCGGGGGGTACGCATCATCAACTGGTGCCCGCGCTGCGGGACGGCGCTATCCGATTTAGAGGTAGAACATAAAGACCTCAACGGACACCTGTGGTACGTGAGATATCCGATAGTGGGCGAAAATCCCTCGGCTTCGCTCGGGATAAAGGACAGATATATAACCGTCGCCACCACGCGACCGGAAACGATACTCGGGGACACGGCGGTGGCGGTGAATCCTAAAGACAAGAGATACAGGGGGATGGCGGGCAAGAAAGTCATCCTGCCGGCCGTCAACCGCGAGATACCGATAGTGGCCGACGAAGCGGTGAGCACGGAATTCGGGACGGGGGCGGTAAAGATAACGCCAGCGCACGACCCGGTGGACTTCGAGGTGGCACAAAGGCAAAACCTACCGTTAATCAACATCCTCAATAACGATGTGACGATGAACGAGAACGCGGGACCATATAAAGGCATGGACAGGTACGAATGCCGCAAAGCCATCCTCGCCGACCTGGAAAAATGGGGACAGCTGGTAAAAACCGAAGAGTACACTCACGCCGTGGGTCACTGCCAGCGCTGCGGAACGGTCGTCGAGCCGATTGCGAGCCGACAATGGTTCGTGAAAATAGAGCCTTTAGCCAAGCCGGCGATAGAAGCAGTTAAAGACGGGCACATCAAGATATTGCCGGAGCGGTTTACCAAGGAATACCTTAACTGGATGAATAACATCCATGACTGGTGCATCAGCCGGCAGCTTTGGTGGGGACACCGCATACCGATATGGTACTGCAAAGACTGTAACGAACTGACGGTAGCCGTCGATACGCCGACAGCCTGCGCCAAATGCGGGTCGAAGGATATCGAGCAGGACCCGGACACGCTGGATACGTGGTTCAGTTCGGGACTATGGCCGCACTCGACATTGGGCTGGCCGGACGAAACCGAAGACCTAAAGTATTTTTACCCGACATCGGTCATGGAAACCGCCTATGATATCATCTTTTTCTGGGTTGCCAGGATGATAATGCTCGGCATCGAGGACACGGGAAAAATACCGTTCCACACGGTTTACCTGCACGGGCTGATTAGGGACGAAATCGGCGATAAGATAAGCAAGTCCAAAGGCAACGTGGTCGACCCGCTAGACTTAATGAATAAATACGGCACAGACGCCTTAAGGTTTGCGCTGACGACCGGCACTTCCCCCGGCAACGACTCGCGGATATCGACAGAAAAGATGGAAGCCAGCCGCAACTTCGCCAATAAGCTCTGGAATGCAGCGCGTTTCGTTATCAAGAGCCTAGAGGCAGGCGGCGATGTCACTAACGAGATAAAGCAGGACAAACTTAAAACGGAAGACAGGTGGATTCTATCGCGCCTGAACAGGACAATCAACGAGGTCACCAGGCTCTTAGACGAATATCAGTTCGGGGAAGCTCAAAGGCAGATACACGACTTTCTCTGGGGCGAGTACTGCGACTGGTATATCGAGCTAGCCAAGATAAGACTGCAAGCAAATGATAACTCGCCGCTGCCGGTACTGGTGCATGTGCTCGAAAAATCCCTGCGGCTGCTGCACCCCTTCATGCCGTTCATTACCGAAGAACTATGGCAGCATTTAAGGATATACAATAAACAATCCAAAGTAGAGACAATAATGATTGCCGAGTACCCGGAAGCCGATGAAAAGCTGTACGACGCCGAGGCAGAGAAAGAAATAGAGGCTATCTCCGAGATAATACGAGCCGTTCGCAACGCGCGCGCCCAGTATAAAGTAGAGAGCACCAGATGGGTTGAGTCGAAGATATATACCGAACAGGCGACAGTTCCCCGCTATGCCGAAGCGATAAAAATACTGGCGAGAACGAATCCCGTCACCTTTTTTAAAGGGGCACCCGGGGAAAAGGCGGGGGACAATACACTGGTGATACCGCTAGCGCAAGCGACAGTCGTGATTCCCATGGCCAGCATGTTAGATATGGAGGCGGAGAGGAAAAGGATGGAGAAGGACATGGAACAGA
>CAYGVP010000212.1:0-2646 GCA_964353385.1 uncultured Dehalococcoidaceae bacterium | reverse complement strand
TGCTTTCGAAAGGAGCTTGAAGCGGCAGCAGGGGCGGACCCAGCCAGCGCGGGATTGCCCCTGCCCGGCTAGCTGTGAGGCAGACGAGCGAGTTGACCCCGTCGCACAGGATGATTGCGTAGGGGTGGATCACTATCCGCCCGAACCGGGCGAGACGTCGACCGGCACGCGTGGGGATGGCAGGGTGAGTCGTGAATTCCGCGAAGGGGCGATTCGTGAATCGCCACTACACCATCCCACCAAAGGGTTGGGGCACGCCATGGCGTGCCCCGGTATCCAATAGACCCCTCCGTGTGCTCCGTGATCTCCCCGGCCTGCGCCCGGGGCAGGCTGCGGTGAAATCTCTGCGCCTTGCGACTTGCCTAGGCCTGCTCCAAGAGCCCCGCCTCATCCACACCGAAGCGCTTGAGGATCACGCGCACCTCGGCCCGCGTTGGGACGTTTCGCCCCGTGCCCAGCTTGAGCACCTTGGCCGCGCCGACCGCATTCGCCAGTATGCCCATCTTCGCCAGCGGCATCTTGCGCAGCCAGGCGTAGATGATTGCGGCATCCAGGCTATCCCCGGCGCCGGTGGCATCACGCGCATACACGGGATACCCACCCGCCAGATGCACCTCGCCCTTACGCACCAGGAAGCAACCGGCAACACCGCGCTTGATCACGATGAGCTTCGGCCCTAGCCGCAGCAGCGCGCGCGCCGAATCCAGCGGATCGGGCTTGCCGCTGATGCGCCGCGCCTCCTCCTCCGTCGCCAGAACCACCGTCGCCAGCTTGCAGGCGCGCAGATGCCAGGAACTATCCAGCCCCGGGTTGCCCGGGCCGGGATCGAAGAACGTCGGCACGTTTGCGGCGCGCGCGGCGCGCAGCCCGCCAAGGATGAGGCCCGGCACGCCTTCGTGATCCGCCCAGCCATCGGCGAACAACGCCTCCGCCTTCTTGATGCGCGCTCCCCACAAGCGCGGCAGCTTGCCCAGGCGCAGCCTGCCCGGGTAGCCCAGATATGCCGGCTCGCCGCCCTCGTCGACGACCGCGCCCGCGACCGGCGTCTCGGCGCCCTCGGGCATGATCACGCCGCTTACATCGATGCCCTCCGTCTGCATATCTTCGAGAATCCACCGCCCGGCGCGGTCCTCCCCAATCTCGCCGAGATGCCCCACCTCGAGCCCGAGGCGCGCCGCGGCAATCGCAGTGTTGGCCGCGCCGCCTGGGCCCAGCTCGAAATACGTAACGTGCTGCATGCCACCGGCCTGGACCGGGAAGGATTTGATGCGCAACGAGAGGTCGGCCAGAAGATCGCCCAGGACAAGGATCATGATCGTGCCTTCCTTTCTGCATAGATGTCGGCAAATTCGGCTGGCGAGCGCGGCACCTCGCGCCAGCCGAGCGCGAGCGCAAACTGCACCAGTTGCGGCGGCTCGACCTGCGCTTGCGCGAGTAACTCAACCTGATTGAGCACATCGGTTGCCGGCCCGTCGGCCAGGATCTTGCCGTCGGCCATTACGACGACGCGGTCGAAGTGCGCCAGGCAAAAGTCGAGATCGTGCGTGATCGTGATCAGCGTGCGCCCCTCATCGTGCAGCCGGTCAACGAGCGCGCCAAGGCGCTCGATGCCGCTCGCATCCTGCCCAATCGTCGGCTCGTCGAGGATGAGCACCGGCGTATGCATCGCGAGTGCCGCCGCGATCGCCACCAACTTGCGCTGCGGCACCGGCAGATCATACGGATGGTGTTCGGAATCACCCGCGAGGTCCACGTCCGCGAGCGCTTGCGCCACGCGCGCCTCGACCTCGGCCTCCGCAAGCTTCATGTTGCGAGGGCCGAATGCCACCTCCGCCTGCACCGAGCGCGCGAACAACTGGTCATCCGGGTTTTGGAAGACAAATCCCACATGCCGCGAGAGTTGCGCCGGCGTGCGCGCGCGCGTGTCGTTCCCGTCTACCTCGACCGATCCCGCGCCCGGGCGCAGCAGGCCGTTGAGCAGCTTGGCGAGCGTCGTCTTGCCCGCGCCGTTCTCGCCCACAAGCGCAACCGACTCACCGGGCGCAATGGTCATGCTGACGCCGTCGAGCGCGCGCGCGCCGGAGGTGTACTCGAAGACTGCGTCGCGGACAATGATCGTCATCGCGCGGCCTCAACGGCCTGCTCGAGTGTAGCTGGGAGCAGCGGCTGCGGTGGAATGAGCCCGCGTGCGAGGAGAGCCTGCGCAGCGCGGGTGTAAATGGTCGCACCAACTCCCCACGCGTGGTCAAGCGCCATGGCGAGAACCTCGCGCGGCGCGCCGTCGGCGACGAGTTTGCCCTCGTGAAGCGCAAGCAGCCGGTCGACGGAGACGGCCAGCCAGCTGAGCTTGTGCTCGACCACGACGATTGTCGCACGGCGCTCGCGCGCCAGCCGGCGCAAGACGTCGAAGACAGCGCGCGTGCCGGCCGGGTCGAGCTGCGAGGTGGGCTCATCGAAGACAAGCACGCTCGGCTGCATGGCAATTACCGCGGCGATAGCAAGGCGCTGCTGCTCGCCTCCCGAGAGCGCGAAGGGCGAGCGTTCGGCAAGGTCCGTGAGGCCCGTGGCTGCGAGCGCCGCCTCGGCGCGCGTGCGCATCTCATCCGCCGGCACGCCCATGTTCTCGAGGCCAAAGGCGACCTCCTC
>CAYGVP010000211.1:0-2657 GCA_964353385.1 uncultured Dehalococcoidaceae bacterium | reverse complement strand
TTTCAACCGGACGGAGTTGGATTTGGGCAGTTTCTGCCAAAAATTATTACACCGGCGCCAGCTAATCAGGATTTATTATTACAACGCCACCGTGGGGCAGAAACAGGAACCCGAGCTTTACAAGCAGCAGCAGGCTTTCTTTAACGGCATCAAAGCTATCCCTTATACAGAATTACGCCTTGGGCGGCTGGTCTATACCAACTGGCCCAGCGTGCCGCCTTACGAAAAAGGCACCGATGTCCAGCTAGCTACGGACATGATAACCCACAGCTATAAAGGCAATTATGATGTCGCTACTCTCGTGGCTGGTGATAACGATTTTGCCGGCGCTGTACAAGCCGTCAAAGACAACGGAAAGCACGTCGAAGTCGCCCTATTCGGCAGGCAAGGCACTTCCCAGGAACTAAGGTCTGCCGCAGACATGGTTATCGATATAAACGCGCGGTTCCTGAAAGACTGCTGGAAAGATTTGTCTCTAAAAAAATCGAGAAGATGAGGTATTCGAGCCGGAAAATCGAGTCGAAAGGCCGCCATAACATCCGCCTTTCCCGTGAACAAGGCGCTATCGTCAAGGACTGGGGCGGGCGACTTCCTGTAGCTCTCATCTATCCCAACTCCTACTACCTGGGGATGTCTAATCTAGGGATTCACACCATCTATAGTCTTTTAAACGGCAACCTTAAAACCGTCTGCGAAAGGGTCTTCCTCGATACCACGGAGAAAAACGCCCCCGCCGCTATCGAGTCCGGCAGGCCACTGACCGATTTCGCCGTGCTGGCTTTTTCCATCTCTTACGAGCTTGATTATTTCAATGTTGTTAATATTCTTAAAGCCACCGGCATTCCGCTGTTCTCCGCCGAACGCGATTCGCGCCATCCCCTAATAATCGCGGGGGGACCCTGTGTTACCGCCAATCCTATGCCCCTCGCTCCCATCTTCGACTGCTTTTGTATCGGCGAAGCCGAACCGATAATCCCCACCCTGCTACCGGTTCTTCATGATAACATCGGCGAGATACGCGCTGTCTTACTCCAGAAACTCTCGACATTGCCCGGCATTTACGCGCCCCTTTATCCCCCGCCATCCCCAGTCGCCCGCCAGTGGACAAAAAATCTCGATGATTATGCCACACGGTCGGTAATCCTTACCGAGGATACCGAACTTGGTAATTCCTACCTCATTGAGACGGAGCGGGGCTGCGCGCGGGGCTGTCGCTTCTGTCTGGTTAATAGCGCTTATGCCCCAATGCGTTTCCGTTCCGCCGAGAAAATCGTGAAGCAGGCCTGGGAAGGACTACAATCGCGCCGCCGCGTCGGGCTGGTAGGTCCCACGGTTACCGACCACCCCCAGATTAATGATATTCTTACCGCCCTGAACGAAATGAACGCGGAAATTTCGATAAGCTCCCTACGGATAGATACTCTGTCCGAGAGCATTATCAATGAGTTGGCAAAAGGCAAACTCCAGACCATCACCATCGCCCCGGAGGCGGGCTCCCAGCGCCTGCGGGACGTTATCAACAAGTGCCTTACCGAAGACGATATCTTAAAAGTCGCTGATTTAATCGGTAGCCAGCGCTTTACCCAGCTCAAACTTTACTTTATCGTCGGCCTCCCAACCGAGACCGATGAAGACATTGAAGAAATCATTCGACTTACCATGGCAATCAAAAATCGACTGGAAAGTAAACGCAGCAATGCCCGCATTATCGTTAATGCAGGCCCCTTCGTCCCCAAAGCCTCCACGCCCTTCCAGTGGCTGCCGATGGCGTCGGAAGATACCCTAAACCGCCGCCTGGCAATATTAAGGAGCAGCCTGCCGCTGCAGGGCATCAAGCTCAACGAAGAAAGCCCCGCCTGGAGCCACATACAGGGTGTACTCTCCCGAGGCGATGAAAAAATCGCCCCGGTGCTGGCGGATACGAAAGAAACATCTCTTTCCGGCTGGAAGAAAGCGGCTGAACAGCACGGACTGGACATTGAATGTTATGTCAACCACCGCTTAGACCAAACTCAAAAGCTCCCCTGGTCTGTTATAGATTCAGGCATGAAGGAAGAGCGATTATTGGGGGAATTGGAGAAGGCGTTGGGGACTTGACTTTAATGGCTATATAGGTTATAATGGCTATAATGATAGCCAGAGGTGATTAAAATGATTAACATAGCTAACAGGTCAAGATATTTTTTGGATATAGACCCGGAACTACGCAATCGCGTTAAAGCTGTAGCCGCTTTACAGGGCAAGACTATGCGTGAATGGCTGACCGAAGCTATAGTCGAAAAGCTGGAAGACGATATTGACGCCCGCGAAGGTCTGGCGGTGTTAGGCGACAAGGAAGGGACGGTTTCTTTAAGGGACTACCTAAATTCGCAAAAGGATACCCGGCGTGTATAGAGTTGAACTACGCCGTAGTGTTCAGAAATCTCTTGAAAAGATACAATCACAAGAACGTTCGAATATCATTACCGCACTTTTAGAATTGGAGAAAAATCCAAGACCAAGAGGAGTGGAAAAAGTTAGGGGAACTGAACTCTGGCGTATCCGAGAAGGTGATTACAGAATAGTCTATTCTATCGATGATTTTGAAAAGGTAATAACAGTCGTCAAGATTGGACATCGCCGTGACGTCTATCGAGGTCTTTAAGCCCCCCTACTTC
>CAYGVP010000210.1:0-2663 GCA_964353385.1 uncultured Dehalococcoidaceae bacterium | reverse complement strand
GGTGCTCAGCGCGATTGAGCGACTCGGCAAGATGTTCTACTCGCGGCGCTTCAAGAACGACGCGATTGACGTGAACGTGTTGACGTATAAGGTGATACCGCGCAAGAAGGAGCAGGCCTGATGCCTCTTGTTACCGTAGACCTGAGCGAAGTGGACGGCGCAACGAACGAGGCGTACGCTCAGTACTACAGCGACTTTAGGCGCTTTCAGGTGTTCAAGGGCGGAGCTGGAGCGGGCAAGAGCGTGTTTGCGGCGCAGAAGATAGTCTACAACGTGCTATTTCGTGCCGGTTACAACGTGCTCGCCCTCAGGAAGGTGGGCGTAGACAACCGTAACTCAACGTACGCCGAGGTCAAGAAGTGCATAAACTCCTGGGACCTTGGGGCGCTGTTTGATTGCACGGTGAGCCCGCTGGAGATACGCTGCAAGGTCAACCATAACAAGGTCGTGTTCTTCGGGCTGGACGACGTTGAGAAGCGCAAGTCGTTAACGTTTGAGACGGGCGACCTCGTGTGCGTGTGGGTAGAAGAGGCGTCCGAAATAACGCATGACGACTTCATGCAGCTCAACCTACGACTGCGCGGCATCGGTGACATCCCGAAGCACATGATCCTGACGTTCAACCCGATTGACATCGACTCGTGGCTCAAGTGCGAGTTTTGGGACACCCCGCTTAGCGTGCGCGACGGGTTCGTGTGCGAGACGACGTACAAGGACAACGCATACATAGACGAGCGCTACAAGGAGGAGCTGGAGAGTTACAAGCTCAAGGACGAGTACTACTACGACGTATATGTTCGTAACATGTGGGGGCAGCGCACCACTACGACTGTGTTTCACAACCTTGTTATAGAGGACTTTGAGTTCGTCGAGAGCGACTTTAGCAACAGGCGGTTTGGGATGGACTTCGGATGGGAGCACGCGACTGCGCTCGAGGGCGTCGGTTTTAAGGATGGCGAGCTGTACATCTGGTTTGAGCTGTACGGCAAGCGCACGCAGAACGCTGAGTTCGTCGCGCAGGCGAAGGAGCGCGGGCTGCCTGAGCAGTACACGATAAAAGCAGACAGCGCTGAGCCTGACAAGATCGCAGAGTGGCGTAACGGGGGCTTCACTTGCTGCTTCCCTACGGAGAAGTACCCGGGCAGCGTGAAGCGTGAGGTGGACTACCTCGCGGCGCTCCCGAAGATACACATACATAAGACGCTGTGCCCTAACGCGGCGCGGGAGTTCCCGCGCTTCAGGCGCAGGCAGCTCAAGAGCGGACTGATACTGGACAACGAGTTCGTGGAGCTTGAGGACGACACGATCGCCGCAGTGCGCTACGCCTGCGATGACTTCGTGCTTGACGCGCAGAAGGCGCACTACTTCATGAAGCGAGGGAGAGAGTGAACATAAATGATTATCAGGCTCAGCAGCGCGTTGAGTTCGTTCAGGCAATGAACCCGAACAGGGATGAGCGAGGGCGGTTCGCGAGTGGAGCAGGTGGACAAACTGTAGGGAACGCGATCAAATCAGCACAACGAGTCAACAGTGAGCGCACACGTAAGCTGCGCGTTGCTTATGACAAGAAAAAAGCTGCTGCAGTGCGCAAATTTAGGGCCCAATCAAAACGTGAAAATGCAGCTTATGATGCATATTTAAAAGGTAAATAGCGCATGAACGGCCCGCAGGTCATCGTAGATCGCTACCAGGCTCAGCTCCTCGCGCTGGCGGATCGTCCAGTGAGAAACTGGGGCGCGATCCGCAGGACGCGGCTCAAGATGCAGGCCATACAAGAAGCCCAGCGTGACATCTTGAACACGTACGTCGCGGGCAAGCTGAGCGTCGGGTCTGTCGTCGACAAGAACAACTACACGAGCTACGAGAGGCAGGTAGAGTGCGCGTACAAGATGTATGACGGGCTCGCGGATTATGGGTCAGAGCTGCTGCCTGCGGTGACGGATATCAGGGTGGCATTCATCGCGGGCGAGGGCTTGTCTGTGCACTGTGATAACACGTCGAAGCTGGAGTTCTTGCGCAGCTTCCTCAAGTTGAACGCGCTGAGCGGGTCGAAGCTGCTGAGCGCGGTGCTGATGAGCGAGCTCGAGGGGCGAGCGCTGTTCCTGCTCGCGCCTAACAAGGCTGCAGAGAGCGTCGACGCGCGGCTGTTCTCTTGGTACCTGAACAAGTACGTCGTGAAGCGCGACCAGAAGGACGTTGAGAAGATACTGAGCATCATGTACAAGCCCGAGGGCAAGGACAAGGACGAGACGATCGACATTGACAAGTGCGTGTACGTGAAAACGGGTGGGTCGAGTCACAAGGAGGACAAGCCGACGTCCAAGATCGGCAAGGTGTTGACGCAGTGCGAGAACGCGAGCAGGGCGGCGTTCGACCTGCGCAAGAACACGCACCTGTTCGGGCGGGTGTTCCCCTACTGGAAGACGAACACGGGCGCGGACGCGAAGACGATAAATGACTACCTATCGACGAAGAGCTACGAGATAGGCGACGGGTACGCGGGGCCCGCTGACATGAGTCTACTTGAGCCCTCTGGGTCGGGGGCTGACGCGGTGATTAAGGACATGCTGAACAGCCTGCGCTTCGTGGCGGCCATGACGGGGGTGCCCATACACTGGCTCGCGTGGCCTGAGCTCATGAGCAACAGGGCTACGGCAGAGAAC
>CAYGVP010000209.1:0-2674 GCA_964353385.1 uncultured Dehalococcoidaceae bacterium | reverse complement strand
CCCCTTTTTCAAAGTGGGAGACGGGAAAGGGATGGTTCCCCAATTGCACGTATAGCTGAACGCTGATATAATGGGTCTGTGAGTAAAGAGCAAGAACTAGAAACCATGCGGCATTCCGCGTCACATGTGATGGCAGAGGCCGTATTATCTATTTTCCCCGACGCAAAATTTGCCATAGGGCCGGCGATAGAGGACGGTTTTTATTATGACTTCGATTTACCGCGTCCGCTAACGCCGGAAGACCTGCCCGCTATAGAAAATAAGATGGGCGAGATAGTCAAAGCGAACCTGCCTTTTAAGCACAAAGAAATAACTAAAAAAGAAGCGAAAAAGCTTTTCGCCAGGCAGCAGTACAAGCTGGAACTTATCGAGGAAATCGCCGACGACAAGGTAGGCATTTACGAACAAGGTAATTTTACTGACCTGTGCCGGGGACCACATGTCAAATCCACCGGCGAGATAAAGGTTTTTAAGCTAACGAGCATCGCGGGGGCATACTGGCGGGGGGACGAACATAACGCCATGCTCCAGCGTATCTACGGTATAGCCTTCGACAGCCAGAAAGAGCTAGACGATTACCTGGCAAGACTGGAAGAAATAAAAAAGAGAGACCACAGGAGAATCGGCAAGGACCTGGACCTCTTTGTATTTTCAGAATTGGTCGGTAAAGGTCTGCCAATCTTTACGGAAAAAGGCTCTATAATCAGAAGAGAACTGGAACGATTCGTAGTTGATGAGGAACTTAAAAGAGGCTACAAACACATTTATACCCCGGACCTGGCAAATGTGGCATTATATAAAACTTCCGGTCATTATCCCTACTATAAAGAAACAATGTACCCCGTGATGAAAATTGACGAAGAAGAACTAATCCTGCGTCCGATGACATGCCCGCACCATTACGAATATTATGCCAGCAGGCCGAGGTCGTATCGAGAATTGCCGTTCAGAATCGCCGAACTGGCAAAGCAATTCCGCTATGAAAAATCCGGGGAGCTTTCCGGACTGATAAGGGCACGCATGTTTTGCCTGGCGGATTCACATATCATCTGCCAGAAAGAACAAGCCGTGAATGAAATCAACCAGGTTATTGACTTGATAGAATACATCGCAGGAGTATTGGGGTATAAAGCCGGCGAGGACTACCGCTACCGACTGTCTCTGGGCGATAGAAAAGACGATAAAAAATATTATAAAGATGATACAGCCTGGGATTATGCGGAAAACGTCTTAAGAGACGTTTTAATACAGAGGAAGGCCAACTTCTTTGAAGCCGGAAACGAAGCCGCTTTTTACGGTCCCAAAATAGATATCCAGATGAAAAATTTTGCCGGTAAGGAAGATACAGCTTTTACCGTCCAGTATGACTTTGTAGGACCGAAGCGTTTTAAACTCACCTACATCGACACGGACGGGAAAGAAAAAGAGCCTATTGTTATTCACCGCTCGTCCATAGGCGCGATAGAAAGAACGATGGCTTTTCTCATCGAGCATTATGCCGGAGCGTTTCCAACGTGGCTGGCGCCGGTTCAGGTAAAGATAATCCCCGTCTCCGATAGGCATAACGAACCCGCGAAAAAAGCGGAGGCCGCGTTTAAAGCCCGGGGCATAAGGGCGGAAACGGACGACCGCTCCGAGCGGATGAACCTGAAAATCCGGCAGGCACAGATGGAAAAGGTACCGTACATGGTCGTCATCGGGGATAAAGAGGCCGCGGATAACACCGTAGCGGTGCGGAAGCGGAGCGGGGAACAATTGCCAGTCCAGCCCCTGTCAAGCTTTATCGAGATGCTGACGGCGGAAATCGCCAAGAAAGAATAAATTTCAGCGAATTTCGCCCGCAGACACAAGGGGTTGATTTCCTATACATAAATATGATATAGTTTTTATTCGTAGGACACCTGTAAGCGGAGGAGGCAAGAGAGCATATAATTAAACAAATGCGCGTTAACGAGAGAATAATCGCCAGAGAAGTTCGCCTGGTAGGAGAGAAAGGCGAGCAACTTGGCGTTATGCCACTGGTGCAGGCAAGGGAACTGGCAAAGAAAGCTAATCTGGATATCGTAGAGGTTGCGCCAACATCAGTCCCTCCTGTTTGTCGCCTTCTTGATTACGGGAAATTCAAGTACGAACAGCAGAAAAAAGAGCAGCAGGCGAAGAAAAACCAGAAGGTAACGATGTTAAGAGAGATACGCCTGCGACCCAAGATAGGCATCCACGACTTCGAGTTTAAAGCCAAGACAGCCAAGAAACTACTGGTTAGCGGCGCCAAGGTTAAAGTGACACTATTGTTCCGGGGACGCGAAATAACTCACCCCGAGCTGGGCTGGAAAATGTTACAGCGCATGGTGGAGACGCTGGCAGACGCGGGCACACTGGAGAGACAGCCGATAATAGAAGGCAGAAGGATGTATATCATCATCGCGCCCATCGGCTCCAAGCCCAAAGTCAAAACAGAAACCAAGACAGAAACAAAGACAGCAGTAAAAACCGAAACGAAAACCGAAGTAAAAGAAAAAGCAGAAGCAAAAACAGGAGCAAAGGAAACACTGAATGCCAAAACTTAAGACTCATAAAGGAGCCAAGAGCCGTTTCCATATTACCGGAACCGGAAAGATTATGCGGGTCAAGGGACCGAAGAGCCACCTGCGCACCCATAAAGCCAAGCGCGTGC
>CAYGVP010000208.1:0-2696 GCA_964353385.1 uncultured Dehalococcoidaceae bacterium | reverse complement strand
TGCTTTTTGAAATCAATTCAATTTTTTTTGGGAATACTGCATTTTGGGGGGACATTTTGATGTTTTTTTTCTTTTTAGGGATTGGGATTGGGTGTGGGTGGTGGGTGTGGGTGCAGGCGTGGGTGCAGGTGTGGGTGCAGGTGTGGGTGGGTCAGTGAACAATATTTGATTGGTTGCGTGCCTGAAGGACGCATGAGCATAAAAAAAGTTTTTGGAGGGGGAGCAAGCTGCAGCCGCCGCCGCTGCCGCATCGGGAAGTTGCAAGGAGGGTTAGTCTAAACCCTAAACCCTAAACCCTAAACCCTAAACCCTAAAGGCGTACTATAAACCCTACAGCAACTAAACCCCTTGGAAAACCCTATAACACCCTAAAAACCCTGCAAACCATGTTTACCTTATATATAATTATTGAGGAATGGCTCATGTTATGAGGAATGGCTCATGTTATGAGGAATGGCTCATGTATTGAGGAGTGGCCCAACGCTTTATCTCTCTTTTAATGCATGCCACATAATGTTTCAAACTATTTGGTTCTTCTGATTCTACAAATGAGAGAAATTCACACAACAATTCATTTCAAAATAATATAATAACAATGCATAACTGATGGGCATATTTAGTTTTCTAACTGGTGACAAATCGGATGATGGGATGACGTCCCAAGATGTTGTGGTTGGACACAAGTACCGGTATTTGGCGGAGTATGCTGACCGACGGCGAAAGGGGTACACGAATTGCCGAACGTTGAAACGAAAGGCTGCTGACAAGAGCAAGGGTGCTAAAAAGCATGATTACAATATGATGTTTGATGCTGGACGGGACAAACGGGCGCTCTTTTTTGTGCGAACTGACAAGCCGATATTCAAAGCGTGCCGCCCGCGACAGAATCGCACCAAAAAATGATTATCGTTTGCGTCGTCGTGTTTGGCACGCCTTGAAAACCGGGTTATCGGTGAAGTTGTAAAACTGCCAGCGACGTTTTTTTCCACTGTCAAATGTTAGGGCGTATCTTGTTCCATTTGCCAAGTGTCGTTTGCGTGTTAATGTGCTGCAGAGACCCAACCCATCCTTTGAACGATTCGCTGGCACTCTGTACCGTTTCCCGACCTTCAACTCCTTTGCAGTAAACATGTTTTTTGATGATGTTCCCATTAATGCACTAAATGGCCACATTCTTGTTCAGTTATACAGTGACATGTGAAAATAGTGGTAGCGAAGCGAAGCGAATAGTAACACATTCCGACGCGTTGACATGTGCCCACGCGTTACATTTTCATTCAAATTAAGTTTTCAGATGCCTGGTTCCTTTTTTTAAGCCATTTTTTTAAAAAATTGATTCATTTGGTTCAAATACTAATTCAACGCATGCAACCAAACTACAATATGGACAATACCAATCAGACGCAGACAAACACCACGCAGACAAACACCACGCAGACAAACCAACCAAAGTACATTGATTGGAGGGATGATGATGAGGATGATTTTGATCTCATTGGGTTCGGCATTGCAACCAATGGCGGACGTCTCCGCATCACACCTCACAAATAACCGATAACCCTCGCATCCTTTAACCCATCATCCACACCATCATCCACCCATTCTAACCTTTTTTCATTCTTCAAACATATCAATTGAGAGAAATTCAAAATAATTACATCATTCATAATTATTCATAATTATTCATAATTATTGAGAAATCGCTCATGAACTGAGGAACCGCTTTCTATATCTTGCCGTCAGTCACGCGACACCACATGCGTTCAGTCACGCACCAATATTGTGTTCAGTCACGCGACAACCACATCTTGCCGTCAGTCACGCACCAATATTGTGTTCAGTCACGCACCAATATTGTGTTCAGTCACGCGACACCACATGTGTTCAGTCACGCGACAATCTTGCGTTCAGTCACGCACCAATCTTGCGTTCAGTCACGCGACAACCACATCTTGCCGTCAGTCACGCGACAACCACATCTTGCAATCAGTCACGCGACAATCTTGCCGTCAGTCACGCGACAATCTTGCCGTCAGTCACGCACCAATCTTGCCGTCAGTCACGCGACAACCACATCTTGCCAGCGCTAAACTTGGGGAGGGCGTCCACGGTGGCACAGTCGCACACTCCATCATCATCACATTCTAACTTTTTTCATTCTTCAAACATCTCAATTGAGAGAAATTCAAAATAATACATCATCGCAATAATTACGTCATTTATTATTATTGAGCAATCGCTCATTAATTGAGGAACGACCTTTAATTATATATGGTCACATGTCACGCGACCATGACCATGACGCAAACACATGACGCCACATCTTGCCATCAGTCACACGACACATGACCATGACGCAAACACATCACGCAAACACATGACGCCACATCTTGCCATCAGTCACACGACACACGACACACGACACACGACACACGACACACGACACACGACACCACATCATTACACTAATAGATTGAGATATTACCCCACATATTTATCCTTCATTTATGCTTTGGACACCACCTACTCATTATTTTAACTTCTCATTTGTGAGAAATTCAAATCTTTTTTCACATTCGCTCTACATTCAAACCGTCATCATGTATCTCCTATGGGCCCTACGGGATCGCATCGCCTTCACCCTATTACGACGACATCTCTTCGCTGACTTTGACTTTGACTTTCGCGATCTCTTC
>CAYGVP010000207.1:0-2699 GCA_964353385.1 uncultured Dehalococcoidaceae bacterium | reverse complement strand
GGCGGCACGACGCTCTCGCGCCTTGACCCGTTGACGACGAAGTTCAACAACTGCAGGCCCACCACGCGGCGCGCCTTGAAGTCTGCAGCCGACATGTCACGGTTCGGCGTGCTAACGCCTGCCTTCTTCAAGTACTGTTTTATGCCCTTCGTGAGTGTGTCACTCTTTATCGTGAAGACGTCACGCATCAGACCCACACCTCACGCAGCATTGCTCCGCTGAGCCCGTGCCCAGAGCTGATGGACTTCACCTGCCACTCCTTGGAAGGCAGCGCGTATGCGACTCCTGCGAGCTTCTTCACAATCACTAGCGCGTCGTAGTCTATAGCGACGTCACTGCTCAGCAGTACCTGCATAGACCCTAATACTTCCTCCCCTCGAGCGTTCAATACTAGCTTGTGGCGCTCCGCCACGCGCGCCTCGACGCCTGCCCGCATGACCCTAGTTTCTACGCCATTCTCGTCGTGCGTCACCGTGATGATGTCTACCTCGTCGGTCAAGTAAGGGCCTATCATAACACCTTCTTGTACCACAGCACTCGCGTAGACTTGTCGTCCTCTTGTCCTACCAGCGCGTAGCGCGGTAAGCGCTCGGACGCGTACACCTCATTCGTGTGACAGGCTCGTGCCACTTCCTTCATGCTCTTGTATACGTTGAACTTAAAGAACGTGGTCTGCGCGAGTCGCACCTCAAGCACTAAGTCTCGCGCCCCTGAGGCGTCGCACGCGAGCAGAAAGTCATCGAGGTACGCCTTCGTGGGAAAGTGCAGCACACACGCGAGGCACACTATCACGTCAGGCTTGAGTGCGGCGAAGTCCCACCCTCGCTCCTTGAACAAGATCAGCTCCCAGCCCTCCAGCGCGGCCAAGTTAACGCGGGCCTGCGCCACGGAGCGCTCCGCGAGGTCAAACCCGACGTAGCGACTCGTCCCGCACTCACTGAGCAGGTGCACCCCGAGCAGCGCTCCACCGCACCCGAAGTCTATGACGGTAGCATCCTTCACGTCAACGTGCTCAGACACAAGGCGCCTGTAGCGCGCCAACATTTCTTCGCGCTCACCGCTCAACCCAAGGTGCGCCTGTCGCGGCGTCACGTGCTCCCACACGCTCTTCATCTGCTCCATCAGCGTCAAAGGTGCTTCTCCATGAACAACGCGCCCGTGTTCCTGACGACGCGCACTGCGCGATCATCCCACAGTTCCTGTAATGCGTAGTCTTTTTCCGACGTCACAGGCAGCACTGAGCCCAGGTGCTTCAAGCACCAGCGCTCTATCATTGCTCTCTGCTCTTCACGCGCTCGTGGCTCTACGTCACTGCTAACTCGCGCGGTAAAGATGCGCACGCGCCTGCCCTCTTTTAACCACTGCTTCACTCGTCGCACCATGGGCGCGACGGGAGCTCCTATCCTTCCACCGCTCGGTCCATCGTACCTCGCGAGCGTTCCATCGAGGTCTACGCCCGTCCAGTCGTTACTCATGTTACTACGCTCGTGAACTTCTTCGTTAGCTTATACACGTTGCTGATCGCGCCACCTATGCACACGGCGCGAGCTCCGCACTCGAGGGCCTTGCGCACGTCTTCACGCGACGTGAAGTTGCCCTCCGCGATCAGGTTCTTCTCCTCCTTGCCTAACTTCTCTACAAGACGAATGTTAGGCCTGAACAGCAAGTTAAGCGACGCCAGCGTCGTCGCGACATAGGCGTAGTAATAGCCTCGCGTCTTTATGTTCTCAAAGTCCTCGTACGTCGACACGTCCGCAACGACGCTGAGCTTGTGCTCCCTGCAGTACTTCGACACCGCGTTCAGGTGCGCGTTGCACTGCCTGTAGTCTATCGCGACCAGGTCAGCCCAGTCCTTCACGAGCTCTACGTCCTCCACAGTGGGCGTTATGAACGCTTCCACCTTTATGTTGTCAACGTGAACCTTCCTGAGCCCAATGATAGGCACCCTCTTGTCTGCAGGCAAGTCTATCTTCTTGTCCACGCGCAGGGCGACGCACCCCGCGCTTATTGCCTCAAGGGCGAGTTCAGCTATCGTCTTGTAATGATAGCCCTGTATCGACACGATGATGCCACGCTTTATCACGCGCGCTCCCTCATGTAGAACTCTCGCGCTACTCGCTCCTCGTGCACCTTTAGCGCGTTATAGTTTTGCACCTCAAGGAACGCCTCCGTATCCTCCATGGATCGCAGCAGCGCCTGCATCTCTGCGTAGTCACTGGACACTGTATGATGGTCACTACCCTTCATATCCTTGTCTAAGGTGTAATGACGCTCAATCCACGTAGCGCCTGCCAGCATGAAGTAAGGTATCATCTTGCCTTCTACGTCATGCGACGAGTAACCGCACATCAGCGGCTCGCGCAGTGCAGCATATAGCATCCTCGCCGAGCCCACGTCCACGTCTACCAGCGCGCACGGGTACAACGACCTACAGTACAGCGTCACGTCGAACTGCGCCAGGTGCACATCAGTAAGCACCTCGCGCGTCGTGTGCATGCCCGTTGAGCGCATGATGAAGAGACTATCATCGCGCGCCTTCAGCATGAGCAGAGCGTGCACGATGTTCTTTTCATCAAATAGCTGCGACGGTAACTTTACATGCGTAACGCCCACCTTCATCACGTCCTCTAAACTCTTCATGTCAAACACTGACGCAGCGAGCACGAGCCCGCAGCTCTCTGCGTAGCTCTTCAGCGCCT
>CAYGVP010000206.1:461-2700 GCA_964353385.1 uncultured Dehalococcoidaceae bacterium | reverse complement strand
CTCCCCCTATGTCCCCCTCTCCGTGGACGGAGAGGGGGAGGAGAGCGGTCTAAAAAATCCTTCTCACTCTCCCCCGTATCAAGTACGGGGCAGGCTCTTTAATAAAGGGAGACGATAGTATCGTCTAGTCTTTCTGGATTAGCTCTCTGGCTTTATCCGCCAGAGACTCCAGGACCATAATATGCACCTCCCCCATGCCGTCCATTGTAAAAATATGCACGGAAGGGGCAGCATTGGATTTCATAAAACAGGGTATATTATAACTTTCCAGAAGGCTCTTGATAACCTGCGCCTCCATTTCATTACGGGCGTGATAGACCTGGACCATTTTTTCATTACTTTTCAAACAGTTCTCCTATGGACTGGCCGGTATGAATGCGCATAATAGCTTCGCCGAGGAGAGGGGCGATGGATAGCACTTCAATTTTGTTAATTCTTTTTTCCGGAGGGATAGGAACGGAATCAGTAACGACGACTTTTTTTACCTTGCATCCGGCAATGTTCTTTATCGCCGGGCCGGAAAAAATGGCATGGGTGGAGCAGGCGTAGATATCACGGGCGCCCCCCTTGTCCAAAGCCTCAACAACTTTGACAAGAGAACCGGCGGTATCGATTTCTTCATCAACGATGAGGGCATTCTTGCCAGAAACATCGCCGATGACATTCAGCACCTCGGTCTTATCATTATTGTCGATACGCCTTTTTTCCATAATAGCCAGGGGTTTTTCCATCCATTCAGCGATATCTCTGGCCTGCTTGGTGATGCCGAAATCAGTAGCGACTATCACCAGATTCTCGATTTTTTTCTTTTCAAAATAGTCGCTCAACAAATGAAAGGCAGTAAGCTCATCAACGGGTATATTAAAGAATCCCTGAATCTGGGCTTTATGCAGGTCAACGGTGAGGACACGGTTGGCGCCGGCGACAGTAAGAAGGTCAGCCACCAGTCGGGCGGTAATGGGGACGCGGGGCTGGTCTTTTTTATCCGAGCGGCCATAAGCGTAATAAGGTATGACAGCAGTAATACGCCTGGCCGAGGCGCGTTTCATGGCATCAATCATGATAAGAAGCTCCATGAGGTGGCTGTTGACCGGAGACGAGATAGGCTGGACGATAAAGACATCCCGTTCTCTAACGTTTTCTTTAACCCTGACAAAGGTGTTTTCATTGCTGAACTGCATGACCTCACAATCACCAAGCGGTATATGAAGAGAGTCGGTTATCTTCTTAGCTAATTCCGGGTGAGCATTACCAGTGAATACCTTAAGTTCGTCGTTCATGAAAAATCTCCTCTCTTTATACCAAGGTTTTCCGCATTTTTATTATAGCACGATTTAAGAGCAAGCTCACCCTCTCTCCACGAGAGGGAAATCCCAAATTCCAAGATACAAGCACCAAACCAAGGGATATCAATTTATATTAAAATATCCCGCAGGGTCTTGAGATTAACTACGTCTTCCTTATTGTATTCGCAGAGCTTATCAAGGGCATCAAGGTCAAAGGAGTCAACAAATTTCCACCAGAGTTTTACAGCTTCGCGGCCGTTCATATCCGGGAGCCGACGGGTTATGCCAACCTGCTTTTCCACGCCCTTGAGTCCGCCGCGCAGGTTTTTACTCCAGCAATCGTACATGAGGTCGCGGTGGCGGAACAGCTGCGCCAGATTTATGCCGTATTGTGAACGAATAAAGGGTAAATCGAAGCGGCTGCCGTTATAGGTATATATGATATCCACACCCTCTAAAGTTTCCAGGATAGCGTCGGCGGTGATATCCCTGCCGACGAACTGGACGAATTCAGTGTCCTCGCCGCGGCAGAGATAAATACCGACGACGGTAATATCGCTGGCGGAATAGGTAAGGCCGGTGGTCTCGATATCGAGATAGGCTTCAATATTGTTTCTCTGTGAGTGAACATGCGACAACTCTAAACTCACCCCCTTTAGTCCCCCTCTCAAACAAAATTATAGCAAAATTTTTATCTTCTATTTGTTTGAGAGGGGGGAGGTTATTGAGAGGGGGCTGCGCCCTTCAGGGTGAACCTTCAGGATGAACCCCCTCTCGCTACGCACTCCCCTTTACGATGAGTAAAAAGCAAATATAAAATCTATTCTAATAGGGAAAATGGTTTATTAATCAACAAAAAGGCTACCCGCATCAGGCCTCGATGCTCGATATTGGCATAACCGCCTAGGGCGGGCACTTGGCGCAAATGGAGCGGAAGAGGGTGGTGCTTAAAT
>CAYGVP010000206.1:0-451 GCA_964353385.1 uncultured Dehalococcoidaceae bacterium | reverse complement strand
TAGCGGTCACCGCGGTCGGGCAGGATAACGACAATATTGCCTTTTTTCATTTTTTTAGCGACTTCGAGGGCTCCCGCCACAGCGGCACCGCTGGACATGCCGGTGAAAAGGCCTTCTCTCACCGCCAACAGGCGGGCGGTCTCGAAAGCATCGCCGTCTTCTATAGTTAGTTTTTCGTCGAAAGCTGTGGGGTCGTAGATGCCGGGCACAACGCTTTCCTGCATATTTTTCAGTCCCTGGATAGTATGGCCTAAGGTAGGTTCAACAGCAACAACCTTAATGCCATGGATTTTTTCTTTCAGATATTTGGCTGTGCCGATTAAAGTACCCGTGGTGCCCATGGCGCAAACAAAAACATCGACTTTGCCCTTAGTCTGGTTGAATATTTCCGGGCCGGTGGTCTCGTAGTGGGCGAGGACATTATTAGGATTATCGAACTGGTTGGGCATAT
>CAYGVP010000205.1:0-2702 GCA_964353385.1 uncultured Dehalococcoidaceae bacterium | reverse complement strand
CGCTACCATCACGTATCACGAAAAACACGAGTTCGGAGGGGTCTTCGACCAATGGCGGCTCGACATCAGAGGGCCGGAAGGCGACCGGTATATGCGGGAGATCGGCTGCCGACTCCCGCGAAAGCGCGAGCGCTGGTCCTATGGAGATGAACGTGCCCAGAGGGAATGGGTGACTGTCAATGATGTGGTCTACTGTCATAAACACTACGTCATCGGCCACACGGTTAACCCGACGAATACCTACGTTACGAACGGCCTGAAAAGCCACAACTCTGGCAAAACGTGGTGCGTCTGCGCGGATGACGTGATGGAGGCGACGGGCGAAGAGAGCGTGTTCATTCGGACCAACCGCGTGCGGCCCAAGCGACCCGTCCAGATCCGCCACTGGTGTACCGATCTGACGCGGAACTGGGAGCAGGTGATCGTCCCGACCTACTTGAGCATGATTCCGCCGCGATTGCTCGACCACACCAAGGGCAAGAACGGTTACAACGTCGGGCGCCAGACCATCTACCTTGCGGATGGGGGCACCTTCGAGGGCATGTCCTACGAGATGGAGCGGGTGAAGGGTGAATCGAAGAAGTGCAACAGGGTGAGTTACGACGAAATCCCGCCCGAACGGCTCTTCAACGGCCAGCTACTCCGAATCCTGATGCTCCACGGGTCTATCACGGGCGCCATGACGCTCATCCGTTCGTACTCCTATGACGTGACGTGGATCGACCGGCGGATTCGCTACTCGCGTGAGCCGGAGATCCAAGCCTTCGAGTTCTCCACGGAAGACAACGTGAAGGCGATGATGGCCGAGGCGGGAGCCGAGGCCGGTGCGGAGATTGGCAAGGTCTTCAGGCTCATTCACGGCCAACTCGACCCGAACGAGTACGCGACGCGCATTCTGGGCAAGAGCGAGTGGATGCGCGGACTCATCTACCCGGAGTTCGGCCCGAAGACGCACAACTGGGCGGATGGCGACGCTGCGACGCTCATCGATCTTGCGGGCAAGGGCTACGGCGAAATCTGGTGCGGTCTGGACTACGGCCTGGACCATCCCACGGCCTGCCTGTGGGAGTTCTGGGCGAAGAAGGCCGTTCCCGCGCTCAAGATTGCGGAAAACGACTGCATCATCTTTGACGAGTTCTGCCAGCGGAACATGGACCCGTGGGAGAGTGCGGAGATCATTCAGGGCAACGCAGCGTACCCCGAGGTGCTGGGCTACATGGGCGATCCCGCGATGTGGTATCGCAAGGACAAGTACGGGCCGACCGTGGCGGGTCAATTCATTGATGCGGGCCTGAAAGTGGCGCCTGCGAATCACGATCACGCCGTCGGGTTTGCTACGGTGCGCGACCTGCTGCGGATGCCCAAGGAGGGGAGCGGACGAACGTGGCCACGCAAGCGGATCATCGCCGAGAACGTCCCCGTCTACACCCGCCAGATGCAGAGCTACATGTTCAAGCCGCAGAGCGAGACCTCGCCCAGTGGCGTGGATAAGGACATCGACCGCGACGAAGACCTGTGCGACTGCGACCGCTACGTGTCGGTGTTCAAGGCGGGTAGCCGCATCCAGAAGCGGAAGGAGCAGCGCAAGGCGCTCATCGACGGGATGACGGGCGTTCCGTGGCACCTGATCGCACCAGCTAACGCCTACGGGCAGGGCGTTGCCCTTGAAATGCTGAGGGGAGGCCGCGCATGAGGCCAGGCCCATACTTCGCGCCCGAAGTCTACAAGGACAAAGAGAAGCTCGCCCAAGGCATTCTCCGCGCCCACAGGGCGTCGAAGGAAGCCTACAAGGATCAGCGCGAGACCCAGTGGCCCCGCGACTATCTGCACTTCATGTCCAAGCACGACCCGAAGCAGTATGGCCTCGCCGTGGTCGAGTTCAACGTCCCAAACATGCCCTTCCTGCCGTGGCCGCGCCAGCAGGTGGAGGTCCTCAAGGCGGGCATTGCGCCCGCGATACGCGAATCCGAGCCACTGGCTCGCCTTGCGCCCGAAGCCCCGACGATCACCAGCGACAAGGTGGAGACCGAGAACGATCTGCAAGCCTGCACGGACGACATGCAGCTCTACATAAACAACGTCCTGTTCAACACCGTCAAGGTGCGGCGCGAGTGCGGCTCCTGGATTCAAGGCTGCCTCATCTACGGCTTCCAGTGGCTCTTCGCAGAGTGGGAGACTTTGGAGGACGACGACTGGGAGAGCGCGGACCTTGGGGGTGGGCGGACCGAGTTCCGCAAGCGGCTGGTGAAAAAGCCGCGACCCGGCCACGCCAAAGTCACGGCCATGTCGCCCTACGACGTTTACCCGCAGCCAGGTTGCGACGGGACGGATGAAGACACGGCGGCCTACCCCGCGCAGTACATCCAGCGGGTGATCGTGATGAGCGTGGACAACCTCGCCGCGTTCATCGAGGGCACCGAAAACAAGAAGTGGGCGGTTAAGGACGGCCTCAAGGACGGCGAGACGCTCCTCAAGCACCTTGAGAAGTTCATGGGGAAGCAGAAGGGCCGCGACGAAATAGAGAAGGGCGCTCAGGTTCAAGCCGAGCGGCTGACGACGGGCGATCCCGCGTCGGCGTCTATCGAGGCCCTGCGGATGGTGCGGATCATCGACCACTGGGAGCGCAAGGCGCACTTCTGGGTCATTGCGGATAGCGACTCGGCGGGCGAGTTGATCCTGGACGAGCAGGGCGACGGCGCCGG
>CAYGVP010000204.1:0-2739 GCA_964353385.1 uncultured Dehalococcoidaceae bacterium | reverse complement strand
TAATTCAAAATTAGCCCCTTGACTCTCCACTTGAATTTGCATAGAGGTAAGCGCTTCCGCAGAAGTGCCATATTTTCCAGAATATTCCTGTCCAAAAATATCCTTATAAATTTGACCAATATTATTAGATTCAAAATGTTGTGCGTCAAACCCACCAGTAGAAAAATATTCTGGACCAAAATCATACATAGGCATTTCAAAAACAAGATCTCCCCTAGGTGTCGCATAAAACCTAAATTCTATCCTCTCAGCTAAGTCATAAACCATACTCAACCTGTCCCTAAAAGTAGAGTGCAGAGAAAGGGACTGTGTTAGTCCCTTGTCCATTACATTTCTCCCTAGATCACTCCCCAATTTTGCAGGACCTAGATAAAAAACATAGCCACAACCTACAGGAAAATTAGTTAAATCCGTTCCAATTGTTGAAATAATATTATCAATTGTTGCAACATCCCCCTTAAAATGGATATTTCCATCCACAGACATCGTTTGCAAATCTGATTCACAAACACGGTGATTTAAAATACTTGTCCAAAGTCCCAAATCTGACATTTCTTGTCCAATTGCCTTATCTTCAACACTCAAATCTCCTATAAAAAAAGCACTAAGTCCGACTTTTTCGCTAGCACGTTTAAAAAAAGTTTCTCTTGGTCCAGACACCGCAGGAAGATTCCGCCCTTGTAGCCTCCCTGATGTTGCGTCTAGCTGCCTATTAACATAATGTGCCTTAACCTGGGCACGATATTCCTCTGCCGATGGGAAATGACCCCACACGACCCCCGCCATTCCCTGTCCATCTGCTTCGGCTGTATCCTTCATAGAATTGACAACCTCTGCAAATGCACCAATTCCGTCCTTCATTTCAGATGCTAAATATACCCATAAATCCTCATTTGACATCGCAGCAACATACGCAGTAGAAAGCTCCGTAACTACCCCAGACAACGACTCCGCACCGAAAAACACAGTTTCCAGAATTTCAAACAAGGTCAAATTTCCAAAAAACTCTTGGTACAATGAAACATTTTGAGTCGAAACATTTGATATTTCTCGAAGTTGCTCTGTAACGTCTTGGTCAAAAGCACCCACATTAGTATTAACCAAAGCATATCTTGCCAACTTAGAAACATCGGTACAAGTTATTGAAATAAGACTCTCATTATTAGCGCCAACATCTTCCGTAAAAGTATCCATATAACCAGAAAACATCCAATACCAAACACGCGGGTCATACGGATCACGGAATGCAACCCTTACCGGATCATTCGCATGAAAGATACAGTCTCCCTCCTGCATAGGATAATCAAAAACAGTCATCGCCTCATACTTTACTAGATTTGAATTTTTCACGGGTTTTGTTTCTTGGGTAAAAGTCATCTTTTTACTAAGAATTTCCCTTTTGAACCAACCTGGAACATATGCATCGTTCCAAGCAACAGACAAATCCCCTTTCGTCTTATCCCTGATCTCAAGCGCTTTCTTTACCGCATTAACTGAATCGTCCGCAGAATAACCTTGATTCATAAGAGCATCTACCTGTGCAGAAGTATCGTCTTGCAGCATTGATTCAAGTTCTTCATTACAAGAGAAAGCATAAACAGAATCATCAATTGCCTGTTTAATTTTGGCATCATATTCCTTTTTAACTGTATTACGCCCCGCCCCGATAGCTCGCATATCCTCATGATTTATGATATACTTGTCATAAGTATTCAACAAAGTAAAAGAACAACCCCCCGCAGACCTTTCAGCAGACCCCCCTGAATGATTTACACGAACTTCCACAACATCTTCCGTTACTTCATAACCAAAAATAAAAACCCTATATGCAGGGAAAGCAGCCCGATAAACCCCTTGTTCGGTAGCTAACGCTTCCGGATCTCTATTAATGGTCGCCATCTTTACTGCCCCAAATCGTTAGCATAATCTTGGCTCAAATTGCGAATCATTGCCGTGTAAATGTAATCCAAAGACGGAGTTGACCCCAATGCCGTGAACCCAAAAGTCCAACGCTTATTGAAAGGCTCGTCCGCTACATCCTGCATATCGAGCACCCTATCAAAATGCCCAACAAACGTAATAAATGAATTTCCAAACAAAGGACTAGCATAAGAAATATATGTATAAATAGGAGTACCATCAGAAGGATCTAAAACAGGTTCCCGAGTAATTGCATACAAATTCCAAAATGCAGCAAGTTTGGAAACACCTGATAAATTTTTAGTAGTTCCTTTTGGTTGTAAAGCCAACCCGGACTCTACCGCAGCAGAAGCATCCGACAATTTCTGGTTCATCCAATCTGATGCTTTGTTAACATATGCTGTGGCCGTAGCCAAAAACCCCCCCTTGCCATATGCCCCAGTATTCAAATTGACATTACCAGACATTCCTGTAAATTCCATTTGAAGAATATCGTTATTCCTGCCCATTTGATTAGTCCAATGGAAAAATGCGGCACCCCCCTGAGTATCCTTACGGGTAATTCGTTTATTCTGCTTGAACGAAACATTCGTAGGATTCATAAGCATAGAAATACCTTTGATCCCATACTTCATTCTATATGTATTTGTAATATAAAAAGGAACTCGCAAAGAAACGGATTCATAGGGGTTCAACATCCTCGTCAATGCTTCCGCAAAATTCGGAATTGAAGAAGCCTCACCAAAAAATTGTGAATATGCAGTCATCTTTTACCCTTTAATACCCTTCACCAATTGCAGAAGGAGCATACTCCTTCTT
>CAYGVP010000203.1:0-2742 GCA_964353385.1 uncultured Dehalococcoidaceae bacterium | reverse complement strand
CAGGCCAAGAACTACTAATTTCATATTTCACCTCACTTTATTGAATTATGTTATTTTTAGCATAATAATATAAGAATGTCAATTATTCTAACTGGAATTTGAAATATTTTTTTAGATGAGTACTAACGGTTGTAACGTTTTATGTTATTTGAAAAATAAATGGACGTGTTTATTGAAAAACTGGCGCTCGGATAATATAATAGTCTATGCTGATAGCATATAGTTCTTAAAAAGGATGAGCTAATGTCCCCGGAGATTCAGGAAGTCGAAAACAACATTACTGACTTTGAAAAAGCGGTAGCCAGAGCTGAAGCTTTAAGCCGGGTTGCCAAGGAAGCGGCTGGGAAATCGACCAAGACCGCTATCGAGGCGGCAATGCGCGCCGAGCAAATCGGTAAAGAAGCCAGGTTAGCTGCCGATGCAGCGGCCAAAGCCGCCCAGGAGGCTATTGACCGGGCGGAAAAAATAAGCCGCGAATCCAAGGAAGCCATGGTGGCAACCTTGAGGGCCGCCGATGAGGCTATCAAGAAAGCTGAAGAAGTCGCCAAGAGACCCCAGCAGACCACCGAGGCTATGACCAAGGCTTTCCAGGAAGCCATCGCCCGGGCGGAAAAAATCAGCCGGGAAGCCATGCAGACCGCCGAGTCCGCATTGATGTTGTCCCGGAGCGGCTTGACCCGCATAGATGAGATAAGCCGCGAAGCTAAAAAAACGGCGGAGTCTGCCAGAGAAGTATCCCAGGAAGCCATCAGCAAGGCTGAAGCATCGGTAAAATGGGCTAAAGAGGCAGCCGAAGAATCTATTAGAGCCGCTAGAGATGCAACCTCACGGGCTGACCGGATGGCTAAAGAAGCTAGAGATGCTGCTGACTATGTCAATAAAATCGCCAAAGATATCAGCTCAAAAGCTGAAAAAGTAAGCAAATCAACCAGGGAAGGTGTTGAAATAGCCGCCAGGGCTTCGGAAGAAGCCGCCAAACGGGCCGAGACTATTAGCACCGTTGCCCGCGAGTTAGCTGAATCTTCACAACGCTCCTCCCAGGAGACAATGAGTCGTGTTGATGCTATCAGCAAGGAAACCAAGTTGGCTGTTGCAGCGGCGCAGAAAGCAGCCCAGGAAACGTTAAGCAGAGTTGAAGAAGTGGCTCGGGAAACACGCATGGCTACAGAAGCCGCCATTAAAGCGGCGCAGGAATCCTCTGCGGCTTCTATACAGGTATCGCAGGAGGCTATTGCCCGTGCTGATGCCATCGGTAAAGAGGCTAGAGAAAATGCCGCTGAAGCCGCCCGAAAATTCCAGGAAGCTATCACCAAAGCCGAACAGACCAGCAATGATGCTATCAAAGCCGCTGATGAATCGATAAAAACCATACAGGAAACGGTCACTCAAGCCCAGGAAGAAGGGGAGAAAGCCGCCGCTGACACGGAAGCAGCGGCCGAAAAATCAATAGCGGAATCAAAGGAGGCTATAACCAGGGCTGAAGAGATAGGTAAAGCAGCCTTCGAAAAAGCAGCCGCCACCGCCGCAGAGTTCCGGGAGGTTATCAGCCGTATTGAAGAGACGATAAGTGCTTCCCATGCGTCTGCCGAAGAATCAGCCAGGACGGCGCGTGAAGCCCTCGAAGCTTTAAAAACAGAATCTGGGAAAGCTGTGGAAATTGCTAATGAAATCAGCAACTCCGCTCGCGAGACGTCAGAAGAGGCGTTGAACGCTGTCCACGAAGCTATGGATAATAATATTGCATCCGTCAGGAAGTTGGCTGAATCTACGGAAAAAGAAATACAGGCGGCTATCGCCCGGGCGCAACAAATCAGCCTTGAGACTAAAGAGGCGGCGGAAGCGGCGGTAAAAACCGCCCGCGAAGTGACGGACGCCCTCATCAGGGCTTCCAGAGAATCGGCGGAAAGAACGGTGAAAGCTGTTAAGGAAGCTACGGAGATAGCAGCCAGGATACCCAGGGAAGCTGCTGGAATACCTGTATCTGCTTCGCAGGATACCGGCGATGTAGAAGCCACTTTAAAGTCACATGAGGAAACCCTGAAAAAGACTAAGAAAAAAGAAGTTGCCCCAGAACCTGAAATTGTGGAGAAAGAGACGGTAGCTGAAACCGGGGAGCCTGCTAAAGAGGAAACTGAAGCCGCTATTGAGAGTACCAGGGCAGCACTCGATACTCTGAAAGAATCGGTAAGGAATTTAGATAAAGCAGGCAAGCCCGGCAAAGCGCCGAAAGAAAAGCCTGCCGGACCGCCTCGGGAAACGCCTAGAGAAGCCAGGAAAAAGATGGCGGATCGCCTGGAAACGCTCTCCAAGATGTATGAAGCCAAGAAATTCAAGCCCGAAGAAGAAGAACCTGAAGATGAGGGCGAGGAAGATTAAGAAATAATTGAAAGTTGTGCTTTACTATCCTGTAAATCTATTAAAAAATTGGGATAAAAGTACTCTTTATAAGGTGTAAAATTTGCTTGACTTTTTGCATAGTGCGCAATATACTTGGCACTATGTAGAACCATTATAAACGATATTAAAGATAATATAAATTAAAGGAGGTGTCTGGTGCCTACCCAGAAAAAGAAAACTCACGCGGTTGAAGGAACCCCCGAGGTTGAAGAACCGAGAGAAGAAGAACGCTCTGCCAATCCCCTTGACGAAGTAATGAGTCAGGCCGAAAGGGCTTATGCCGCTTACATGGATGCCGAGCGGCAGGGCGCCAACCTGCAGGACGTCTCCAGTCTGTGCCGAGTA
>CAYGVP010000202.1:0-2757 GCA_964353385.1 uncultured Dehalococcoidaceae bacterium | reverse complement strand
TGCCGAAAATAACTATAAGGTCGGCGACTTTCCAGCCGCGTACCATCTGTCTTAAAGCCGCCAGATTTATCAGGCTGGTGGGCCTGATATGGCAGCGGTAGGGCGCTATAGAGTTATCCGAAACGATATAGAAACCAAGCTCGCCTTTTGGCCCCTCGATGTGAGTATAGACATCGCCGGCGGGCGGTCGGATAAGGTGGGGCAAGTCGGCTTTAAATGGTCCGCCGGGTACCTGCTTTACAGCTTGTTCGATAATACGCAGGCTCTGCTTTATCTCTTCCATGCGCACGCGATAGCGGTCGTAGCAATCACCGTTCTCACTGGTCGGTATTTCGAACTCGAAGCGGTCGTATATAGAATATGGGTCGTCCTTGCGTAAATCACGCTTAATGCCGCTGGCGCGCGCTACGGGGCCGCTAATGCCGCAGTTAATGGCTAAATCTTTGGGCAGGATGCCTACGCCCTTTGCGCGGGCGATTAATATCTCATTCTGCTTGAGGAATAATTCAAATTCATCAATAAAACGGCGCAGCTGTGGAATGAATTTCCCCAGTGCCGGCAGGAACTCCGCGGGGATATCCTGGCTTACACCGCCGATGCGCATATAGTTGTGCATAAGCCGCTGCCCGCAGAGCATCTCTAGAAGGTCATAAATTTTCTCACGCTGACGCCAGAGATAAAAGAAGGGTGTACCGAGGGCGCCGGCGTCGTTCAACATTGCGCCGACAGCGACGCAGTGGTTGCCGATTCGCTGTAACTCGGCAGTGATGACGCGGATATATTCGGCCCGCTCCGGCACCTTTATTACCGCCAGCTTTTCCACCGCCAGGCAGTAACCGAAGTTGTTGTTCATAGAGTTTATATAGTCCAGGCGGTCGGTAAGCGGTATACAGCCGGTATAGGTGCGTTCCTCCATCAGCTTTTCGATACCGCGATGCAGATAGCCGAAGACCGGCTCGATATCGAGGACGACCTCTCCGTCAAGCGTCACCCGCATGCGGTAAACGCCGTGGGTGCTGGGATGCAAGGGCCCCAGATTCAGCACGAAAGGTTCGGTCTTAAGCGTCAATTCCTGTGCGGTCGTCACCGGTTAAAGTCCTTTCGCAAAGGATGCCCGTTATAACCTTCCCAGAGGAAGATGCGTTTTAGATTCGGATGTCCTTCGAACTTAATGCCCATGAGGTCGTAGACCTCCCGCTCCTGCAAGTCTGCTCCCTGGTAAAACCCGGTTATCGAAGGCACGGTCGGATTATCGCGGGTAAAGACGCGCACCTTAAGGACGACGGAACGGTTGAACTCTAGCGAGGTTAGCATGTAAACGACCTCGAAATAGCTGTAATAATCGACAGCGGTAATATAGTTAAGATAATCGAACTTCAATCCCTCGGTGTTCTTGATATATTCTATAACCGCCGGCAAGGCTTCACTCATAACCAGCACGCTGTCGGTTCCGGCTTCCTGGATAGCTCCCGGGAATCTATTGCCTAGCTGGCTTGCTATTTCTTTGGCGGAGAGGACAACTGTCATTACTCATGCCTCTCTAATCTGGGTATTTCCGGCAGCTTTATTTTGGGCATTTTAAATTTGGGTATGTCCGGGGCGGCTTTCGCTTTTGCTATCTTCTTCTGCAATCTCTGGATGCCGTAAATCAGGGCTTCAGGCCGCGGCGGGCAGCCTGGCACATAGACATCTACGGGGATTATCTTGTTGTAGCCCGGCACCACGTTATAGCTGGAGCGGAAGATGCCGCCGCTAATGCCGCAGGCGCCCATGGCAATCACCCACTTGGGTTCTGCCATCTGGTCGTAAATACGCCTTACGTTAGGAGCCATTTTCCAGGTGAGCGTACCGGCGGTGATCAAGAGGTCGGCCTGACGCGGGGAAGCGCGCATAATTTCCATACCAAAACGCGCAGCATCAAAGCGGGGGGCTAGTGTAGCCATCCATTCCACGCCGCAGCAGGCGGGGTAACACACCGCGGTCCATAATGAGGAGCGTCGCGCCCAGTCAAGCACCCAATCTATGGAAGTCAGTATTATATTCCTCTTTATTTCTTCGTCCAGCCAGACATCCGGGTCGGAGATAGCCATCTGGTGACTGGCTCTAAATTCCTCGATAACCTGGCCTTCGTGTCGGTCAAGTTCCGGGGCGTTATAGATATATTCTTTATCTCTGCTTATTTCCATTCCAGCGCCTTCTTTTTCCAGGCGTAGATATAGCCGACTAATACGATAAAAACGAGGATTAAAACGACATACAGGCTGAACGCACCCAGCTGCTTTAGCTGCACCGCCCAGGGGTAAAGAAAAACCACCAGCACGTCAAGGGCGAGGAAGATGAGCGCGTAAAAATAGTAGCGGAAATTGAATTGCACCCAGGTCTTCCCTGTGGTCTCCATGCCGCATTCGAAGACGGAGTCTTTAATCGGGTTGGGATTATGAGGAACGATTTTAAGGTATTTTAAGACGATAGGAATAATGACCATTGTCAGCGAAAAAAGAATAGCTACAACGAGGAATAGTCCGATTAGTCCGTAATCAGCTAACAAATGGCCCTCTAACTATCTAAAAGCCTTTTTATTATGCATGCCCCGGGAAATATATACGGATGATATCTGGAGGTTCGGGGCACTGCGAAAGTATAGCACAGATTTTTTGGGGAATGCAAACAGCGGAGCAGTTTACTTAAGCCCGTACTTCTTCGCTATCTTTTCCAGGCCGGGCATGCATTTTTCCAGCAGCGGCCTGTCCACGCAGT
>CAYGVP010000201.1:0-2761 GCA_964353385.1 uncultured Dehalococcoidaceae bacterium | reverse complement strand
GGATGGCGGGTGAAGGTCACGTTCGAGAAAGAGTACGAAGTGCCGTTTACGCCTTAGGCCACCACATTATGAACCATTTGCCTTGGTCCTGCACCAGCTCGTAATTCTCGTTTCGGTAGCACACCTGAGCTACCTTCTCGGCACTGCTCTTGGTGCCGAAGACCCGGTCCGCGACCTTGGCATTGGATGGAATGCCTAATCGCATGATGGGGTTCTTTGGGGAATAACTATTTATATTCCCGGCGCCTTTACCTTGATTGATGACGCAAGAAGAGTTCGATGCTTGGTTCGAGGAGTGGTCGTGGGAATTGTTCGGGAAGGACGATGATTGGCTTCGCGGAATGCAGTGAAGTTTCAGGAACTTCTCTATTTCATATTCGTCCATCCATCTGACTTTATCCCTGAATTTCTCCCCCTCCTTCTCGTTCATCGAGAAATCAATGTTGCATATTGATAGGATGCGCCTTGCGTAGTTCATCGCCATTCTCCTATTCCCATCAGCGAATATCTGGTCGGTCTTTCCGTGGCTCATCGGTATCTTGACGATCTGCTTGATTATCGTGGCGCACATGAAGTAAGGGTCATATTTGCCATTGACCATCACCATGAAATTGCTATGAACTCTCCTCAACAGATCGGGTCGTTCAATTTCCACGCCAGTTAGACGATAGCGATGTTGTTTGCAGTATTCAACGAATGCCCAATATACTGCTATCCATCTATCATAATTGAACTTCTTGAGAATGCCATAGAAATCAGGTGGGTTCTCTGCCATCACCATCCGGTCCAGCGCCCCGGCGCCTTCAACCTTTGCCCATGCGCCCTCGAACGTGTCCCTCGGCAACTTGGGGAACTTGCTTTTGATTCGCTCCCACACCCGGTCCCTGACGCTCTCGATCCTCCACGTCAGCGCCTCGCCCCTCTCACGCTCGAACTGCTCCTCCTCCATGACCTTGCCGATCCTCTCCTCGGAGCGGAGGGACTTCTGGGTTCCTGCCTCATAGGACGCGAGAACGGGGTACACACTCTTCAGGATCTCGATGTTCTCCTGCGTGGACAGGGCGCTGTCAAGGTGTGCATCGTAATCGATGTGGTCGGTAACCTCTCCCGGGATGCCCCATTGACGGAGAGCGAACTTCACCCTCACCTTGAGCTGGCCTTTGGGGGAGGAACCGACGATGTTACTTTTAGGACGCTTGGCAAGACATTTCTTGCAGGTCACCTCACTCCAATCTCGCGTTCCCGCGAATCCTGAAGAGCGGGTCAGTTGCCGCCATGTACCGCAGATGGGGTATCCCTGTTCTCCCCTGATGTAATAGAAGTGGACTACGCTAATGGGGTTCGCCCTAGCGATCCTCCATGCAAGCCGACGCCGCTCTTCGAGGTTCATTGCTACCCCTTCGGATTCGCTGCCGGTGCCTCTTCCTTGATCACCTTCACGATCTCCTCTGCCAATAGGGATTCGTCGATCTCGCCAGAGACCTTGGTCTTCTCCACGATCTTGGGCTTCGGGGCGGGGACGTGCGTCTCCTTGATGCCGTCGGTGAAGACCCCGTATTCCTTCTTGCTTATCGGCATGACCCGGCTGCGCTCTCCCCTGACGCGGTGCCACTCGGCGATGCGGCGGGCTTCGGATTTAGTGGGATTGCTTTCGGCCTTCATGATCCTGCCGATATCCCATTCGGCATGGGCTACCGCTCGGTCGGTGAAGTCCCTTATCTTCGCACCCGCCATTAGATTGAATAGACCCTTGAACCTCTCTCTGAATGACTTCTGTTCTGCTGGTTTGAGGGATTGATAAACTCCGAAAGCGATATTCGAGTGGTCCAATGCCCTCTGGTTGTCGCCCTTTTTGAACTGGAGAATGCTCGTCTCCATGTATCCTGCGATGAACGCCCTCAACTGGTGCATGGGGTGTGGGTTCTCCCTCGCTATCTTCCACGCGAGTTCGCGTCGAGATAGCGGGTTCTTGCTCGGTCCGATGTCTGCCGTCTCGCTTGCCTCTTTAGCGTAACGCTGAGTCACCCATCTTCGCTCACCCTCATATTCTGGCATGAAGTTCCAGCCATATTCGTCGCTCCCGGTCAGCTGAGGAGGGGGATGCCCGATCTCTTTCTGGACACGCTCAGATATTCTATTCAGGAAGTCCCTTGTGAGCTTCCTATTTGCAAATACGAATGACGCTCCCATGTGCGCCTTGATCGCATTTGGGTGAGGCTTTGGAATATTGAGGGGTTCGACATACCCCATGCTCCCCGATGTTCCTTCGGTCTCCGCGAATGTCACGCTTCCATCTGGAAGCATCCACACATACTTGGAATAGGCGAGGTCTATCGAGCCATCGAATCCCCTTCCACCATATACGCCAGTTATGCGGTCTACCTCTTTCTCAGTCGGACCGTTCCACCACTTGATATCGACGCTGGACCCGCCGGAATATACGTCGCTCCTGACGCTGAACTTGGTCGTTGGGAATGCCTTTTTCAAAGCCTCCCTTATGAGCTGGGCGGTCTCCTTCGTAGATAGATACTTGATCTGCTCCCCTGTTGTCCGGGTGAAGATATCAGGGTTCTTTCTTGCTGATTCCTCTCTTGTCAATATGATCTTGTGGATGAATGGCTTGGCTTTTTCAACCCATTCAGTCTGCCATGCTTCGGGAGGTTGCAATAGCAATTCTTGGCAATATGCGTCGATGTCCTTGGATTCCTTCTCGGTCAATGATTCATAATTTCCCTTCGCCCGGTCCCGATGATTATGCGCC
>CAYGVP010000200.1:0-2773 GCA_964353385.1 uncultured Dehalococcoidaceae bacterium | reverse complement strand
AAGACTCCGCATTCTGTTTTCCAGCCTAGAGCCATAGTTCCCATATCTTTTCTGATGCTGAGAACCCATCCAAAATAATGCCACACTAACCCCAAAATTGAAATTCCTAATGCTACAATTCCTATGTATGGTACTAATTCCTGCATATCTTACTCCTTATGTTCAAAGTTCTTTTAACTTATTAGTTTTAGCTCTTTCTTCCAGGGCATCTATTCGTTTATCCAAGTATCTGTGAAACGCCCAGTGTCTATCTATTCGTTTATCTAAATATTCTAACTCTTCAATAATTAAATTAATTTTCCCTACAACATTCTCAATCATCAGGGCATCTTCCAGTGTTAGCTTTTCCATATTTCATCTCCAATTTAAATTTTAGTCGTCGCCATAATTATTTACATAGTCGTTATAGTCTTCCTCAAATGATTCATCTAATAGTTCCTGCTCTTCGTCCTCGTCAACCCAGTCTCCACCTAATCTTTCTAAAAGTTCTGATAGACTCATTAAAATTTTCCTCCTGATAGCCAGTGTTCTATTAAAGATGGCAATACATATTTGCTTCTACAGACGTTTGGAGTATTATTTAGTTTTTTAGCTACCTCTATGAATACAGATTTCAAAATAGCATTCTGGTCTTTTCTCTTAGTTGGTATTATGTATTGTTTTATGAATTCGATAAAGGACTCAGAAGCGTGGTATGTCCTAAAGTCTTTCGCAGTAACCCTGAACTTACCCAACCATTTTATAACATCCATTCTTTCAACATCATAAAGTAATTTAGCTTCTGGATCTCGATTTCCTTTTAATTCCAAAATAGCTTTAGCGATATTTGGATCGTTAATTTTTACATCCCAGTCCACACCACTTTTTCCTATAAAAACAATAGAAACTTTCCCATCTTCGGATTGAACTATATGCTTACATTGTAAAGTCGTTGTACCAAAATGATTTTCCAGATTTCCAGCACTACCTCCAATTCTCATACAAGGAACAGCCTTATCTACACACCACATAGCAATACCAAAAGACTTCTTTGTAAGATTAGCATCGCCGATTAGTGGTTCGTATTTAGCTCTAATAGTAGCAATGTTTTTCTCCATATGCCTTAATCTAGCCCACTTTATCTTAGCTTGCCTTTCCTTCTTACTATCCGTATACTTCTTGCCTCCAATCTTCCCATCCGTCTTAATCACACAGCGAGTCAAACCTGTCTCAGCTGGTTCCTTGAAATCGACAATCTGTGCAATTTCATCGACTTTCACCCCTGCGTACCATTTCTCACCGGTTTTTTTATTAGGTTTAATTGCATCCACATCTATCTTATCTCTTGTAATAATATTAACCCTATCTGGATGTGTCGAAACGTACCGAATTGCATGGAATGTTTTTGTCCTGCCTCTAACCAACTTAACCTGAGGAATCAACCCAAGAGGAATTGATTTCTCTAATAATACGAATAGCTTAGGCTGATTGTCTATCACTATTTATTTCCTCTTTTACTTGCCTTCAGTGGATTTAGCTTAAAAGTACCCACTTCAATTTCTTTCTTAATGTGGGTTGCCATCGGGCACTTAGTATTTCTCCATTTGCTTTTTGGCATCAAATAAACAGAGCAAACCACGCCATTGTTGTGAGAAAAAGACTTCCCACAACCCACGCATTGCTCCACGATAGGTTCTTTGATGTATTCCATAGTTAGTAATATTAGTAATTGACTTACTAATCATTAGTAATTCTTCAGACTAATTTCGCAAAATACTTTTGGTATCATTAAAAGTTTTATAAAAAGATTTTCCTTTTACCATTTCTTTCAATAATTTCCTGATATTTGCATTTCCAAAACTCAATATTAACTCTGCGACTTTCTTATTCTCTATTTTCCTCATACATCCTTTCCATTCCAACCTGCTTCTACAGTATGACTTACCTTCGTAAGTTTGACAAATTTCTCAAGTTGTTTATCTTTAGTGACTAGAATTGCCATACCATATATTTGGGATACCCTTATTTTTTCTCCGCGCCTGGTACAGTATGCCTTAGTAGTCAAAACACCACAAATTATTATCTTACCTTCCGTAGTTTCAAAACCATCAGTAAACTCAAAACTGCATATCAAATGATCTAAAACAGATTCATACTCTCGCAACCCCGATTCCCAGCTACTAATTGCTTCTTTATCATTCTGCTTACTTTGATAATACTTACGAATAACACTAACATACTCACTATAATCATTGTCCGAACTAAAAGCAAGATTTAAAAATAATCCTAAACATAAAATTAATATAAAAATGGCTTTCATAGTTCTTAAACACCTAATCTTTTTTCCGCAACTTGTAAAAAGCAAGTTTACCCATTCTGTTTACACTAACAGATGCTTCCCCACGCCTAACAGCAGACAGGATACTTCTTACATCTTCTTCCGACAACCCTCTAAGGTTAGCATATCCTAGCTCACTCTTATTCTGTTCCAAGTGCATCTTAGCCTTATCTGTTAATGGCAACTTATCATCTATCTCTCCTGTTTTGATAGTTCCCTTGAAAGTTTCCCAATTACTAGCACGAGCTTCTGAAGTTTTAGGAGGTATAGCTCTTTTCGGAGATACCCACTCCAATACATTTCCCTTCCAGGGTTCTTTCTTTACTTCGACTCCTTCTCCCTTCTTGCCTTCTAACGCTTCTACCATTACATTTTGCTTTCTCCTATCTAAAATTTTGGCAAGCAGATGATAAGTTTCTGGAAACTTTTTCTCTGATAAAGACTTAGCTCTAAATT
>CAYGVP010000199.1:0-2777 GCA_964353385.1 uncultured Dehalococcoidaceae bacterium | reverse complement strand
TGTATCACCGTCTATACGGTAACAGCCTGGAGAAAGCTGGCTTCCACTCTCACCAATAGCCCGCTTTCCCGCAGCAAGATGAGGAAATTAAGCCGCGCCCTGTTCGCTACCGCCTTCAGCACCAGAATCGACCCGCAGGGCCGTGTTGCCATACCGGCGCCGCTACGCGAACACGCCCAGATAGCCGACGATGTTATTGTAGCCGGCGCCAATACCTATCTTGAAATCTGGAGCAAAGCGCTCTGGGAAGAAGAAAAAACAGATATCCGTCAGCAAGCCTGGCAGATTATAGAAAGCCTGGAGAATAATAGTTAAAGAAAATGAATAACAGGTCAGCTTCTTGCCATAATCCGGTGCTACTATCGGAAGTGCTAAAAGCTTTGGCCGTCCAGCCGGGCGGTCGATATATAGACTGCACGATAGGCGGAGGAAGTCATGCCGCCGCTATCCTTGACAATAGCTCGCCGGGCGGCCAGTTGCTCGGCATTGATGCCGACCCCAAAGCCCTTGAAGCCGCCAGGGAGCGGCTTCAGCTTTATAGAGAGTCTGTCCTGCTGGCGAATGATAATTTCGTCAATTTGCAGTCCATCTGTATTAAATACGATTTCTTCCCCGTTCACGGCATTCTCTTTGACCTAGGACTCTCGTCATTACAGCTAAACAACGGCAATCGCGGTTTTAGTTTCCAACTCGATGCCCCGCTGGATATGCGTTTCAGTCCCGACCAGAAAGTCAGCGCTGCCGATATTGTAAATACGGCTTCCGAAGCAAAACTCGCCCAGATTATCAGGACCTACGGCGAGGAAAGCCAGAGCAACCGCATCGCCCGCAACATCATCGAGGAACGCCCTGTAAGGACCACGCGCCAGTTAGCCCGGCTAATAGAAAAGGCCGTCGGCCGCAGGGGCAAGATTCACCCTGCCACGAAGACCTTTCAAGCGCTTCGCATCGCCGTCAACCATGACCTTGAATACCTCGAATCAGCCTTAAGACAGGCCGTCGAACTGCTTGGCTATGAAGGCAAGCTGGTGGTAATCAGCTACCACTCCCTCGAAGACCGCATTGTAAAACAGTTCATGCGGCTGGAATCCAGCGACTGCATCTGTCCGCCCAGTACTCCGGTCTGCATCTGCGGCCATAAACCTCGCCTTAGACTGATTAACAAGAAAGTAATCACTCCCACGGAGGCAGAGATTAAAATAAATCCTCGCAGCCGCAGCGCGAAATTAAGAACGGCGGAAAGCCTTACTGCCCGGTCAGATAGCTACGCAAATGCCGATGAGTACGGATTTTTAACTATTGCCAGGTCCAGAGGCTGGCGCAGACCGGCCCTGTTACAAAAAATCAGGATGGCTTATATAGCAGCTTGATAAAGCCTCTATGAGATTCTGAAAGGAGGTCCTTAAAAATATGTGATAACTGGGTAACAACAGAGCTAAATACAATCCAGTTACTAAGGAGGGCAGATGAAAAAACGAAATATTTTAGCTTCAATTGATGTCGGCACTACCAAAATATGCACTATTTTAGCAGATGTCACTGATGCGGTTCCCCGCATCGTCGGCGTCGGTATCTCCCCGTCTAAAGGCCTTCATAAAGGGCTGGTAGTAAATATCAATGAAGCCAGAGAGTCGATTCGTGACTCGGTGAGAAAAGCAGAACAGACCAGTAACTATAGAGTGGAGTCAGCTTATATCGGCGTTACCGGCCGGCATGTTACCTCCAACAATAATCATGGCGTAGTTGCCATTACACGTAACGATCGCGTCGTACGCCCCGATGACCTGAAACGCGTCCTTACCTCTGCCCAGAGTGTCAAAACCCCCACGGATAGAAGGCTGCTTCACGTGATTCCCCGCCAATATGCGGTTGACGGCCAGGCAGGTATTAAAAACCCTGTCGGCATGCACGGCTTCCGTCTTGATGTCGAGACTCATGTTATCACCGCTGCCGTAACCTCCATTCAGAATCTCGTAAAATGTATCCGCAGTCTTGGCATAGATATCGAAGACCTCGTCCTCGAACCCCTGGCCAGCAGCGAAGCAGTCCTCACCGAAGATGAAAGGCAGGTAGGCGTTGTTATGGCTGATATCGGCGGTGGTACTACGGATGTAGCCATTTTCCGGGAGGGCAGCATCTGGCATACCTCTATTCTGCCGGTTGCTGGCTACCAGCTGACCCGTGATGTCGCGATTGGCCTGGGCCTGCCGTTTGAAATTGCCGAGGAAATGAAGAAAAAGTACGGCAGCGTTATGCCCGTTTACGAGGGCAAAGGTGATACGGCGCCGGCTATATCCAAAGACGGACACGGCGTTTCCTACCAGGATTTATGTGAAATCATTCGCGCCAGAGTCGAGGAAATTTTAAAGCTTATTGTTCTGGAAATGCCTAACTCTAATTATGAAGAACTAGTGCCTGCCGGGCTCGTACTCACGGGCGGCACTTCGAATCTTGCCGGTTTAGCCTCCCTCGGAAGCGAAATCCTGAACATGCCGGTAAGAATAGGCGTTCCCAGTAATCTGTACGGTATCGGCGATATGCTGCAGGACCCGGCTTACGCCACCAGCGTTGGTCTCCTTCTCTGGGGAAATAAAAACCAAGGTAGAAAGCAATGGAAGCCGGGCGGATTCGCCGGCACGATCTTCAAATTGGCGTCGCAGCTCGGAAAGCTGTTCCGCTAGATAATGACAAATAATATAAAGCTTAATAATAAAGGAGGAGCAGATGGCAAGAACAAGTTTCGTTGCTAATCCCGCTAAGATTAAAGTAATCGGTCT
>CAYGVP010000198.1:0-2780 GCA_964353385.1 uncultured Dehalococcoidaceae bacterium | reverse complement strand
CCCCCTCTTTTATTTTGACGACAACCTTATCACAAATATGAGTCGAGTAGACCGGTTTCTCCCGATACTGTAGGTTGACGTTTGTTTTCTCCGTTAGCCGCCTGGTTTCCGGGTCTCATTTGCCGGCGGGACGTTTTTCGTAGCTGGTGGGCCCGTTCTCATAGCCGACCTCCTTCAGCCACCCGGCGGGATAGAACACGGCCTGGGCGATGCCGGCCTTGGTGTTCAGATAGCCATCATTGTACTTGATGTAGAGGTGCTCGGACAGTTTCCACCACTCGCGGAGCACATTGGCGGTCATCTCTTCAGAATACTTCGTTAGAAGCTGGCGCGCGCCGTCCTTGTCTCCTCTCTTCCACAGGTCGACTGCCTGGTTCTCCACTTCCTGCTGCATCCCGTAAGCCTGTGCCTCGAACCGGTCGCGGACCGCTTGGAGATCCTTGATCATGTAAGAATACTTGAGCATGACGTAGTTGGCCACGTAGTTGAAGGCCGTCCACATGCTCTCCCGGTCGAACTTGAGGATGTCCGCCTTCTGGATGGACGCGGGCAGTCCTTTCGCGCCGACGTAGAAAGGCATCAAAACGGCGGTAGCGGGCCGGTCCGGTCCGAACCAGATCAGTCCGCCGACCGCATCTGGCAACCAGTTGCGCGACTGGTTCACGTAAGCGTAAACGCACCGGTAGATGTTCAGCGGCCGCTCAAACTCGCCCTGCAACGGCGTCAGCCGTCCTTCCTTGTTAGCCACGCTTTCGGTCTGCCCTTCGAAGCGGTTGGGATTGCCGAAGGGACCGGCCGCCAGACCTTTCGTAAGGTCGAACTCGGTCCCCTCATAGTTGTCGCGATGTATGACGAAGATGTTCTCGACGGTCACTTTCTGGTCGGGTTTGATGGAGAAGGGATACGTCCGGGTGAACGGTCCCTCCACCCATGCGGACAACTTCAGCGACGGTGCTATCAACGCCTGGGCGCGCCAGACGCGGCGTAGGGAGTAGTAGGGATGATGGAATTCGCCGTCGCCGTACACACTGGTCCAATCGAGCGGTCCGTCCTCGGGTTTCCACCAGCCCTTCTTCTGCGCTACATCGAAAATGTTCTTGGAGTACATGATGTCCTTGGCGTCCTTGCGGACGTCGCGGATGCGGAACTGATTGGCCGCCACGAAGAAGCCGTCGTCCGGCACCCGCTGGGCCACCCAGACGCCGTCCGTGCCGTTCATATCGTAGCCGCACATCTCCATGACCCAGCCCTCTTTCGGGTCGGCCACGACAAGGGTCTCGCCCGTTCCGTAGTATCCGTACTTCTCGATGAGTTCGCCCATCAGCTTCACGGCCTCCCGCGCTGTCTTGCATCTTTCGAGGGCCACGCGGGAAAGCTCGGCCGAGTAGAAGATGCGTTTCCCCGGCTCGGGCTCGGGATGGACCTTGGCTTTGTCTGTGCATTCGCCGATGGACAGCTGGTGCTCGTTGATGATGCCGTAGTTGGCGTCGAAATAGGCGTAGGTGTGGGGCACCTGTGGAATGTAGCCCAGGGGAACGCTGGGCGCAACGCCGGGCGTGTCGTAGCCGGGGCCACGATCGCGCGTCATGATCCGCTGCGTCTCACTGGCTCCCCACTGGGGTTTATAGTCCAGCGCGCAGTGAGCGTAGAACACCGGCCGCAACGAACCGGGCTTGTGGTTCATGGCCGGGACGTAAATCAGCCGGGCGTCTCCCAGGCCGTCGTCGGAGTGCGAGACCATCACCGACCCGTCGGCCGAGGCCTTCATGCCCGTGACCGTGGTTGTACAAGTCCAGGCCTGCAGGGCAATACCCAAAAACACCAGCAAAATAACCATTAAGGCAACTATCTTCATGACTTCCTCCTTCGGATTCGGAATACCTACCACGCGCGACGGATCATTTTTGAATGGCGGTGGATGTTCAAAATATGATGATATGCCACATGAGCACTGCAAGCGCCGGCGGAACCATCCCAGGTGATGCAGGATCCCTCAAACTCCTCGCGATACGTTGTTTCAGACACTTTACGGACCTGTGGCACGCCGTGTCAAGATCGTTTCATGAAAGCCCGTTCTTCATGCCGGCCGCTGGGACAAAAGTTTGCATGTTGCGATTGACTATCCGCCGGATTGGCCTATACTTTCGGACACCTTTACCCGTATTACGGCAACGGCGTCACGCTTCAGCAATAAATCTACGACTTCGGCAAGCGGGAAGGCGGCGTCGATGTGGCCCGCCTGAACGTCGAGTCGACGCGGTCTGACATGGAAAACCAGGTCATCACCGTCGTTAACAACGTGAAATCGGCCTGCTACAACGTGTTGCAGGCAAAGCGGCGGCGCGAGGTCAACGTGGAGGTCCGCAATCAGTACAGGCGTCCATTGATAAAAACTCGCTTTAGGGTGGGTCAAATATACGAAAAACGGAGTTGTATGTCAAGAAGAAAAGAACACAAGACATGAGGTGTTTTCTTCAGTCATCCGGTGTAAACCCTGATCATTAATGGTTGAAATCTTCACATTTGTATCAAAATCTAACCTTGAGGATTACAGAAAGAAGTTCACACCATATTTGACATTTTCTGTTAGGTAAAGCAAAAACCCTTACACATGAATCCATGTTCGAACCTCATTTCTGTGTCTTTCAATCCCTTAACCGATTCTTATTGATCAGTTTCCCCCAATTTCGTGCCGGTGGTTGGACTAACCAAAAATTATTACTTAAGGTTATGAAAAATATGAAATTTATTAGTTTGACTCATATTAAACAACGTTTTAT
>CAYGVP010000197.1:0-2785 GCA_964353385.1 uncultured Dehalococcoidaceae bacterium | reverse complement strand
TATTGCCGATGAAAGTAATATCCCTGGCTGCTTTTAGAAGCTGGTAAGCTTCCTGCGTAAGGCGGTTACCCTTGCCTTTCTCGATACCGTTGCTAAGAAGACCAACTTTAGGGAAGGGTATTTTTAGAATATATTTGCTATAAATCGAACCCAGTCTGGCGAACTCCAACAGATGTTCCGGACGGCAATCGGAGTTTGCCCCAGCATCTACCAGCAAGACCGGCCGCGATGCCAGCACGTCAAGGAAAGCACCGATAGCCGGTCGAGTAACGCCCTTTACTTTGCCCAAGGTGAACAGGGATGAGGCGACAACAGCGCCGGTATTCCCGGCGGAAACAAAAGCCGAAGCATGGCCACTTTTCAGAAGATTGACTCCGATAACGATTGACGAATTAGGTTTACTCTGAATCGACTTTATGGGATGCTCGTTAAAGTCGATAACCTGCTTGGCATCGACAATGGAAATGCCGCTTTTTACCGGGGATTTTTCCAGGAGCTTATGGAGCACGTTTTTCCTGCCAACCAGGACGACTTCCACTTTGTATTCCTGGACAGCTTTAATAGCACCCTTGACCATCTCGTGCGGAGCATAGTCGCCGCCGGCGGCGTCAAGAGCTATTTTAGTGGTTTTCAATTGTTCTCCTTCATAAGGGGGGTAACGGCATCCCACATATCGCACTGGCCTCCCCAGGAAACGATAACATCGCCCTGCCGGGAAATCCTGACTATTTCACAGGAGGTGGGGCAGGAACGACACTCAAATGAAGAGGTATCATATTCCACATTGCTTATATCAAAACCACGGAACCGGCAAGCGCCCGGTATTTGAGCCATCGTTTCATGAGCCAGCAGGGCAGCGCCGATAGCCCCCATGACCTCATGGTGGGGAGGGACGATTAACTCTGTCTTGAGCTCCTCCCGCAGTGCCCGGATAATGCCCTGGTTAAAGGCGACCCCACCCTGGAACACCACCGGGGACTGAATATCCTTGCCCGAGCCGACATCGCTTAAATAGTTGCGTACCAGCGTACGGCAGAGACCATAAAGAATATCTTCAACGCGGTGACCCATCTGCTGCTTGTGCACCATGTCCGATTCGGCGAAAACAGTACAACGACCGGAGATATGGACTTTATCTTTTCCTACGAATGCCCGGCGGGAGAATTCTTCAATATTCATCTGCAGGCGCGCTGCCTGATGGTCGAGGAAGCTGCCGGTACCAGCGGCACAAACCGTGTTCATGGCAAAATCCGCGACCATACCGTCACGAATGATAATCAACTTGCTGTCCTGACCGCCGATTTCGATAACGGTTTTTACATCCGGCACAACATGAACCGCCGCCACCGCCTGACAGGTAATTTCATTTTTAACAATATCAGCGCCAACGATAGCCCCAGCGAGGTAACGAGCACTGCCGGTGGTCGCTACCCCCTTTATGGTAAAATCCGGCGGCAATTGCCGGTTAATCTTACCAAGTCCCTCCTGGATAACCGCTACAGGCCTGCCCGCAGCGGGTAAATAAAGGCTAGCCAGCAGGTGGTCCGCCGCATTGAGCACGGCGAATTTAACCGTGACCGAACCAACATCTATACCCAGATAAGCTTCCATTGTTATCTATATTCTATCTTTTCTTGCTTTTTAGGAACTCCGCGCGGACTCCAGCCAGAGTTTCGGGACTTGCCAGGAGGTCGACGGCGGTCATCGCCATGGCTTTGGCGGCATCGAGAAGGATACGTAATGCTTTTTCTTTACCCGCCGCCGCAGCGAATTGAGATGAATGAATCAGGACGTTCTTCGGGGCAATCGCTACCATCGGCTGAATGGTCGGCACTAGCTGGCTTACGTTGCCGACATCGGAGCTGCCGCTCCATTTATCAGAATCGCCGAGGGGAATAGAATGCCCCAGTGACTGCATGTTTTTCTGGAAAAGTTTAGCCAGCGTAATATTATTGAGCATGGGCGCGTAACGCACATCCGCCCAGCGATATTTCAATTCGGCGCCAGTGGCGGCTGCCGCGCCGGAGAAACAATAAATCACCTTTTCCTTTAAAATATCAAGATACGTATCGTCCTGGGCGCGGACGAGAAAAGTAGCGGCGGTATGGGCGGGAACGATATTGGGAGCCTCGCCGCCATCCGTGATGATGCCGTGAATGCGGGCTTTTTCTCTAATGTGCTGCCGCAGGGCATCGATAGCGTTAAATGACAGAATCATGGCTTCCAAAGCGTTAATGCCCAACTCCGGGTCAGCGGCAGCGTGGGCGGCTTTTCCGAAGAACTCGACTTCCAGGGTCTGGCAAGCCAAGATGTTCGTCGTCACGCGGTTGCTACCGGGATGCACGATCATGGCCGCATCCAGGTCTTTAAAAGCGCCTTTTCCCGCCATAATAGCCTTGCCGGCATCGGCTTCTTCGGCGGGAGTTCCATAAACAACAATGCTGCCGCCGAGCTTATCCACCACTGTTTTAGTCGCCACCCCAGCAGCCACAGCGGCGGTAGCTATCAGGTTATGCCCGCAGGCATGGCCTACTTTTGGCAACGCATCATATTCAGCTAAGAAACCGATGGCCGGTTTGCCTTTACCGTAAACGCCGCGGAAAGCCGTGGGCATCCCGGCGACACCTTTAGTTATTGCAAAGCCATTTTCTTTTAAAAATCTCGTCAGCCATGCCACCGCACGGCGCTCCTGCATCGCGGTCTCCGGGTTATCATGGATTTTACGGCTCAACTCACCGAGCTGCGAGGAGCGAGCGTCAATATCTTTAGCTATCGCCGATTTTAG
>CAYGVP010000196.1:0-2827 GCA_964353385.1 uncultured Dehalococcoidaceae bacterium | reverse complement strand
TGCTACACCACTTCCCGTTGAAACCGCTAGTGTAGTATACGTGAAATTATCAACGCCGTAAACTTGGGCAACTACGGAATCAATATCGAATTCCTCAACGTCATCGCCCAATTTCAAGCTATTGATGTAGTTCTTGATAGATGTCCGTACAGCAGTTTGTACATCTGCGGGATTGCCTGACCGGACTTTGACATTTGCTTCAATGAGCAAATCAACTTGCTGTGCCCAACGGAAAAGTTGTTGCTGACCCATTGTATTTTCTTCGGGCTGCGTGTAATACGATGTCAAAATATTGATGAGCGAATTGTAAGAGTAATCTATGATAATGGGTGTCAACAGGGTTGCGGGTAATGTTGTAGCTGTTGACACAAACTTAATTCCGTCCTGGGAAAGCACGGAATTTGACCATTCCCCTGTGTCCGTTACAATAACATAGTCTGTATCTTGTACGAAAAGAGTACCAAGCGAGTCGCGCACTGCTGTAACAGTCATTAGCGGTTGTCTGTCCAATGGAATAAGAGTTTCAACACCTGGGTAACTAGTTACGTAACGTTTGGCCGCTGGTTGTTCACCAAGAACCCAAATATCAACGGCACCAGCATCGTATTGTTCCCTAGTTAAATAAGCATCTTGGCCATATACTACGTAAGCATCACTAACGGATGAGAAATTATCAAGAACAGAACGCTTAATGCCTGCTGGGACACCGGGCTTGGAACCAGCAACATGGAGTAAATAACGATCAGCTAAATCGAGGTTGGTTTCAAGACCCCTACCGGCAGAAGTCTTTTCTCGGTTGAATATTTCATCGAATCCAGAAATTGGCCTACGCAAAACAGTAATCGTATAAGGACCAACTTCTGTAGTATCCCCAACAGTAACGGAAACAACTAATACATCAAGCTCGTACTTCTCGGTATCTGCATTATAATATGCAGTTGGAGCACTGGCAAACATTGTTTTCGACTCAATAGTTCTAAATACAACAGACACACCTGTACTTGCGTCAGCGGCAGTAGAAACCGGGAAATTCAATGGTACAATAAGATTAGTCGTTGGCGCAGTAGATCTTGAAAAAGTAACAGTTGCCAATGCCCGCGAACCTGACCAACGAACAAGCCCCTCATTGAAAACAATATCATCAAGATCGTCGGGCACCGCACGTTCGGCATACTTCATAGCATTCAAGGTACTAAGATAAACTACCCTATTATTCTGTTGCTCAAGAACTTCTGCAACCGGATCAATCTGCAAATCTCGAATTGGCCCGATTCGTGTGTCCAAAGAAGGATCGCGATCTGCAATACCCTCGATAATCATCGTGGCAAAATCACTTGCTGAAATTCTATTGAGCATCCCTAACCTCTTGTGCTTCCATTCACGGAAAAACTTGCGCGGCCATCAACAGTCATAATATCGACACGCCACAAAAAATTACGAGAATCCGTAGCAACCGGCCACATCTGTACTGGGCCAATATCGTGAATAAGCTCCTTGGCCGTTCTCTGGCTGAATTGCACTTGTTTCTGTGCTGCCTTCAATCTGTTCAATCCCGCACGAACTTTCGTTTGGAACTCGAAAGCTGCTGGAGACACAGCATAAGCCGAAGCAGGATTATCGCTATCCGTACCAATCACTTCGTCTAAACTACAGCCCAAATTTGTGCTGTCTCTAATATCTGTTGTAAGAGACATTGCTACATCCTGTTTCACTTTTGGAGTATCAGAAATAAGAGTATATCCCGTATTCGTATTGGAACGAACAATGTCACCATCAACTATTTTCCAAGTATATGCCATTACGGCACCGCACTTGCTGCTTTTTGCAGCGCAATATAAATAGCATCGTCCAGAATCTCAACCGCAGCCACCAAATTGGCCTTTGTTTGCTCCCAATATGCAATCAATCTGTCAACATCATCCATGTATGATATCATATTATGGAAGCGATTTCTAAAGAGCGTCAGACTTGCAATAGCTGCTTCGAACAGAGCAAGAGCTGGCCCCATAAAATACTCGTAAAATTCAGGACAGAACTCAGCAAATGGGCCGCCCGGCATAGTCGTTAACGTATTTCTAATTTGATCAACAATCTTTTGAAACGCTTGCCACGCTTTTTCTTCCATTCTTGCAAGAACATCCCCTTGAGCAAGAATAGCACGAAGAATTGCAATTTGTGCATCAATTGTTGCAATAATTCCAAGAAGGAAATTCTTGATTGCCGTTAAAATAGGCTCAAGCTGGGAATAAATCCATCTTACAATACATTTTGCTAATGGTTGAGCAGGACTTGCCATAATATCACCTTTACTACATCGCCGTTGTTGTCGTCGTGGCCGCTGGAGCCAACAACGCAGCCAAAGCCGTTGCCGCCGCAGACGCAGTACCACCAGAAGGACCAATAACCGCCGCCGCTGCTGTCCACGCAGTTGCTGCCGCTGAAAAATAAGCAGACCACGCAGTCAAAAGATCAGGAGTTGCCTTAACCAGCGGAAGACCCCCTGTAGCACCCAAGACGACCGTTCCAAGGGCCGAGATGGTAGGGGCCGTCACCGTTACCGAGGTTGTTCCTGTGACGCTTATAGTGCCTCCTGTGAGCGTTATAGAGGTTGCCCCCGTTAGCGTGATTGCTGGGGACGTTAGCGAGTAAGTTCCCGTGCTATTATGTATCGTGTTCAGATTGTCTATTTGCCACGTTGCTGCTGGTGTCATCCACTGAAAACCAACCGCCGTAGGAGCAGAAACCCCGTAATTTCCAAGATCGTCTATCGCAGAAATATAAAAATCTGTCATACCAGTAATAGTGCAGTCAATAAAATATAATTTAC
>CAYGVP010000195.1:0-2861 GCA_964353385.1 uncultured Dehalococcoidaceae bacterium | reverse complement strand
AGCCAGAGGCGTTAAATGATTTGTAATTATTGTAGGTATGGGGAATCTGATATTATCGCCGAGTACACCCGGTTCGAGAAGAAGAATGTCCGGCAGTGTAAAAAATGCGGCCTGGTTTACCTGGAAATAAAAGAGGCCAAGCAGGAAATCGAATCGTATTACTCCTCGGAATACCGTAAAGTGCCGGAGATGCCGGTGCAGTCTCCGGAAGAACATTTTAATGATATGGTAACCCAGAATGACGCTAACAACCGCATTTTATTTATCTCAAAGCACATAAATCTCCAGGATAAAAGGGTGTTAGAGTTGGGTTCTGCCTCGGGGAGACTGCTGGACAAATTGCTGGAACGCGGCGCTAAAGAAGCTACAGGTATTGAGCTTGATAAGGAATTTTCAAAATATACACAGCAACGCGGTTTCAAAGTCCTCACCCGTTCTATAGAGGAATTGGGGATTAAAGAAGAATTTGATGCAGTGGTAACATTCCACACACTGGAGCACGTGTATAATCCCATGGCAGTCATTAAAGCAACACGCGCCGCGTTAAAAAAAGGCGGTTGTTTTTTGGGTGAAGTCCCCAATCAAAACGATTGGAGAATTCAAATATTTAATGATGAAATTATCAAGCGGTTCCATTATGACCCTAATCACTATTATTACTATGCTCCAACGACATTAAGGAATTATCTTGAAACCTGCAACTTTAGTAATATCAGTCTTGAAACGGTTGAAAGATATAACAGCCTTTTACAGTTAAGAAATATCCTCTGTAACCGAAACCCGGGGGGAAATGTCGAGGAAACACTGAAGAAGTACATTTTCCCGAAGACAGAAGCTGACGAGGCTAGATTGCCAAGTCTGGGTAACCAGATAGAAAGCGAATTCAACAGAATCTTTGAAAAGAGTGTGAATTCGGAATTAATGGGTAACTGTTTAAGATGGTTAGCCTATAAGTAACCTGTCGGCAACAAAGTTCATGGCGCATCTTACTTGAGGTCATAGATAGTGGCTAAGAAAAAGATAATATTTTTAAGCGCATCAGGAACAGATATACCAGCTCAACTGGACAAAATTCGAGAGTACGAGCAGAAACCGGATTGGGAGTTAGTGGTGATAGCCACCGGCTATGGCGCTCAACGCATATGCCAGCAACATGGCGTGTCATTCAAAACCTCCATTGACTATCTCACTACGGAGAGGCATTATAGAGCTTTTACCGAGTCTACCAGATTGGCGAAGGAGTGGTATAAGCAACCGGCGATTGAAAAGACGCTTAGTTACGATGGAGTCTCGTTAGGCGAGATGATAGAATATGATATCAGGTTGCTTTTTTCCGGATTTTTCCTTGACGTTGAGCTGTATCAAGGAATATTTGAAACCGAAAAACCGGACAGGATTGCTCTGGTAAAAAGAATGATGCCCGAGCCGGTACTGCAAGATACTACAGATATGGGTGTTCAAGACGAATTCATCATTGGCTCATTATCCGGTGAAAGAGGCGTCTCTTTAGAATGGATTACCCCCTTACCGGCAGGCATGGTTAATTCGCAGAAAGAGACGACTCTCAAAAGTCATGCCTCGCTCGGAGTTTTAAATTCTATCAAAGCAAAGATTTTATATTACGCGGGCAGGCTTTTGTTCCTCAACTGGCGTGTCGAGGTTCGTCGCGGCTTCCAGACATTGTGGAATTATTGTTTCTGCTCATGGACGGCACGCTGCCCGATGAGAGTATTTTCTCAAAAAAAGAGGAAGATAGCTTTTCACAACCTGCGCTGTGCTTCAAATGTAGCCGATTATCTAAAAAAGGATTCCGTCAACGGTGTTATTTTCCTGATGGGACCGGGACAGAAGCAGCGGGCGTTGAATTTCTTGCCCCAAATATACCTGGAGTCTTTCAGCACACCTGAAATTAGCAGGATTGTCGAGGAGAATAGGAAGGTTTTTAGAGATATCCTGAAACAAGCTGAAGTAGTGAGTTATCTTCATAATAAATTCAGCTATAACGGTTTTAACTTTTGGGCAGTTGCCGGAAAGAAATTAGAGTATATCCTGGATATACATTTCCCTGCGATGGTGCGTGGCATGGAACTTATGAAAGAGATGATTGAAAAGGTAGGCCTTGACATTTTTATATCCTCTTCAGACGTGAACCCCGTAATCCGGGCTATGGTTAGAGCACTTCAACGTAAAGGAAAGAAGGCACTTGTTCTCAATCATGGAGTTGATTATTTAAGCCCCGAAGCTTCCGAAGCTTTCGGGAAATGCATGGTGCCGCCGGTCGCTGACAAAATAGCGACCTGGGGAGAAGCCTCAAGAGATTGGTTTATCCGTCAGGGAGCACCCCCGGATAAGATTGAAGTCACTTCTTGCAGTGATTTTGACGATTACCCAAGAGTTCTTAAGCATTCTAAAGGTTTGATTCGCCGCTATCTGGGAATTCCGCCGGGAAAAAAGGTTATTTTATACACTTTAGACCATGCCAATCGGGACGCCAGACACCCTTACATTGTGGAAAACAGGGATGAGATAACACGGCACTTGAAGGACGTGACAAGAGAAATCGGTCGCTTTCCACAGCTGTATCTCATTGTACGCCCCAATCCGGGGGACAGGCACCCTGAAGAAATCGAGCAGATTGTTCAAGACGCGGGACAGACAAACATCTCATACTCTACCGCCAGGCTGCCTCTGATTTATTATCTTCAGGTGACGGATATCCTGGTGACCTATACATCGTCCAGCGCGCTGGATGCTATGATTTTTAATAAAGATGTTATAATCTATAATCCGACAAATAGACCGGAGTTAGTGCCCTACGTTCAGGATGGGGCAGCGATAAGGGTGGCAAGAAAAGAAGACCT
>CAYGVP010000194.1:0-2870 GCA_964353385.1 uncultured Dehalococcoidaceae bacterium | reverse complement strand
ACAAGTTTCGTTTCAATTTTCTTATCGGACACTTGTTTCACTCGTCCTTGGTTCATCATGATAATATTTTCGCAACACTTTTGGACCATTTTCCAGGACTCAAACCACTCGCGATTTTTTTCAACTTCATGCGGTTGTGTTGATTCAAACCAATTTATAAAACTATCATGACTTGCCAAATGGTGTAAAATTCTATAAAACAATTCTGTTTGATCAAGTTTCAAATTGTCCGCGTATGACTTCCATACTTCTTTTGATCCTGGTGTGCACTTGAAACCAAACATCTCGTTTTGGGGTGCATCGCCCAAAAATTTCCTTCCACCTCCTTCGCCCTGAAGGCTTGGCGTGCCGTCTTTCTTGTATTTACCTCTTGTTTCGGTCATGCTTGTGCTTTTAATAGGTCTTTGATATCCATTCCAGCAATGATGTTACTCAAACCGCCTAAAACGGTGCCAGTATCAATGCTTGACTTATTTTCCATGTCCTTAATTTCCTTTTGTAGGCGTGAAATTACTTCGTCTTTGGCTTCCTTTTCGCGTTCGTGTTTTTCTTGTGCAAAAGATAGTTTCAAACGGGTTTCCATGGCTTCCATTTGTGCTTGGTGGGTTTTGTTCATTTGTTCCAGGATTGCCCCGAAATTGTCTGAATTTATAGTTTTTGGGCTTGCTTCCATTAGTGGTTTTACCTGGGTTACCGGTGCCGGGGTTATTTGTTCAATTTCCTTTGTTGGTGGGTTTACATCGGTTTTTGGCGATATGCCGTTAATTGCCGTAAACTGATGGTTTACATTGGTACCATATGCCGGGCGTTGGCTTCTATCAATTCCATGGCGTTTGTAGTATGCTTGTTGCCTACAAACATCGCAACAATATAACTGGTTGCCATTGGTTGCCCCGTATTGTTTACCGCAGTTTTTACAATCTTTCATTCTTACTTTCATGGTGATGGTTGTTTATGATGGTATATGCTTCTTTCAGTAGTTTCGTTTCCTGGTATGTCTTGAATTGTCGTATCATTCCCAGGCGTTTGAGTAATTTGTAATCCGATAAATTGTTCAAACTTATCGGACGGCTCGTATAACCTTTCATTTACAAAGTTATTTATTTCTTGTTGGCTTAATCGCAAAAATGCGATATCTTGTTTTTGTGGTTTGTAATCGGTTAAATTCATCCCTGGTATGTCGTGGGCTTCCCAATCGTGTTTGTTCCATTTCCACGATTTTGATAAGCGAATATGTGGCCATTCTCCCTGGGTTACAGTCATTTCGTCTTGAATGGCTTTTGATATTTCTTTGGTGTTTGGGGTTGCTCTAAAATCTCCAAATGGTCGCCATTGTTGAACTCCTTTCAGGGCTTTTGCTATCTCATAAATCATTTCGGTGCTTCCAATCGTTTTGTGCTTTGTTCCTGGCTTGTCTTGGTTGGTTACACTCATTTTCATGGCGTATTTGAACAGTTCTTTTATGGTAAAATTGCCTTTTTCATCCTTTGGCAAATCGCTATATAATTGGCGTGTTTGCTTGTTTGTATGGGCAAATAATGTGCGGTTAATTGGATCACGTGAAACCCACTTATTTACAAGCTCATCGGCTTGATGTTTTTCAATAATTATGTGATAGTGTGGATGGTATGTTTTGTCTTTTTCGTTGGTTGTTACTTCCAGGGCGCAAATGCCATTGTAATTTTCTCGTTTGCTTTTGGCTTGTAATCGTAAAATTTCTCGCCAATCCGAATACATGGCGTTTATTGTTTCTTTCAATTCACCCATTTTGGGGCTTTTTTGGTGCAATACAACCATTACAGGGCTTTTCATGGCTTGCACCTTGCTTTTGTACTTTGTAACGGCTACAACACTTCTAATTTGTGAGCAGTTACCACAAAGTTTGTCATTGCATTTGTAGGTTGCTTTGTATATGACTTCGCCAGTTGTTTGGTCAACAGCTTCTTTTATCTCTGATAGGCAATTTTGCAACCTTTTCCAGCGTAATTGGTTACCAGTATTATCAGCATGGTTGTAAAATAGGCTTTGGGTTTTCTCTATATCGGTAGGCTCATAAAGGGTTTCGCCGTATTTATTCTGTACTAACTTCCAAGTAAGTTCATTTTCATTCTCCCATGGTAATTGCGTTACTTCTACTCTTGGCACATACTGAAACGCTATGCGACTATTCCAGGAACCTCGTTCACTTTTTGGTAAAGTCAATTCATATTCTTGCAACCTTTTAGATAAAATTGACGAAACGAATTTTCGTCTTGCCTTGTTTTTCCAGGGCTTTACAAATTCATCGGGGTCAAAAGTTTCATTATTTGAACTAATACGTAGTGTGTTGAAATTTTGTGGTTTTTCAACAACTACCTGGGGCGATATGTGGCCTATATTTGCCATGACTTTATAGTTTGTTAAGGTTCTAAGCCGCGAAACTTTTTCACCTTAACTGGCCTTGTTTTTTACAAGGCCTTTTTTTTTGCTCGTTTGGTAGAGTAGGGACTCTGTCCCTGCAACCCTGGAACAAATACAACAAAGCAGATTGATTAAATGAGATGATGGGAACGCGGTGAAGCGTTCCCAAGATCTGCTTCGTTGGAACCCGCGTCGTTCACACGCGAGAGCATTACAAATATACTATAAAATTTGTTCGGTTAAACGTAACTATGCACATGTTATTAACAAAAAAAAAGCCCCTAAACGATAGGGGCTAATTTGCTGATATCATGGAATTTAACAAATCAACTTTTCTTCTCAAAATGCTTATGTAGTACCTCTGAAACCTCTTTTACAAGTTTCGTTTCAATTTTCTTATCTGCAATTTGTTTTACCCGTCCGTCATTCATACGAACCATATTTTCGCAACACCTTTGAACCATTTTCCA
>CAYGVP010000193.1:0-2878 GCA_964353385.1 uncultured Dehalococcoidaceae bacterium | reverse complement strand
ATCTTATATCAGATATCTTTGCTTCTTCTGGAATACTGCTCTTCACTCTTTCGAATAAGTCAGTAGTTTTTTCTTCAACCACAAATTCACCAAAAATTGTTTAAGTTTTCAGAATTTTATATTTCATAAAAAATTTCATAAGTACTTTTTCAAATCTTGTTTACTCAAGTCTCTATAACCGTTTTTATCTATAACAGCAACTTGAATTTCCTTTCCTCCAGAGCCTATGTCTCTTTCAATTGCAGTCTTAATAGCCCTGATGACTAAGACAATACCTTCTTCTACACTAATGCCCTCTTTAAACTCTGCCTCTAATACGCCGTATGCAAAAGGAGAACCAGAACCTGTTGAATAAAACTTGTCCTTAAAGTCAAAGCCACCAAAAGGATCAACTGAATATACAGCCGGCTCTTTATCATAGCCTGCTATGATGAATTGGTTCATATAAGGGAAATATTTAGACCCCTGTAAGATGTTTGAAATTAAAGTTGCAGCTCCCTTAACAGTTATTGGGCCTCTTTCTAACTTGTAAAGCTTTAGTTGAGCTTTCATTAGCCTTACCATTGCTAAAGCGTCGCCAACCGATCCAGCTATGGTTAATCCGATATGATCGTCTAGCTGATATATCTTTTGAGCCACTTTCGAGTCTACCAAATAACCCATCGTAGATTTTTGTTCTGCGGCTAAAATGACAGCGTCCTTAGCAATTAAACCAATGGTTGTTGTTCCTTTTTTTACATCATCCATAAGTTCACCAGAAATTCTTATGATAGTTTATAACCAATATTTATAAAGGTTATGGTTTGGAAACTTTATAAATCAGAAATTAAAATAATAGGTTAGTAGGAGGTATTCAAATGGTAAATTATGAAGAAGCTTTGAAGAAGCCAATTACAGACTTGGGAAAGTTAGTTCTAGGCATAATATTAAGCATAATTCCAATAATTCAGTTGGTCGCTTATGGATTTGCCATAGAATGTTCAGGAGTAGGAAAAAACAAGCCTTCAAAAAATATGCCTGATTGGAAAGATTATGTAGACTACTTTGTTAAGGGTTTACTTTCAGTAATAATAATGGTCATTTACGCACTACCAGCAATAATATTATTTTCTATTGGAATCGGTTATGCAGCAATTTCAATGATAACTACAATTGTTGGAATAATGCCTCAAGACCTTTTAAACTCTTTAATGGCAGGTCAAGTGGCAGGTACACAATTAGAGCAGTTCTTTTCACAAAATTGGATGATGATGTTGCCAACGTTGGCCGCAGCAACTCCAGTAATATTATTAGGATTAGTATTGCTACTAGTTGCAGCTTATGTGTCTCCAATAGCAGTTCTAAACTATCTGAAAAACAAGGGATTCGGAAAGGCATTTGATTTCGGGGCTATTTTCAGCAAAGCACTGACATTAAAATATTTCATAATCTGGATAGTGGCAGGAGTAATATCCATAGTATTGAACGTAGTACTAGCTTTCATCCCATGGATAGGTTCTGCAATAGCATTCTTCGTTTCAAGTGTAATAACTTGGAGTTTGTATGGTCAGGTTTTCAGAGAAAAATAATTTAACTATCTTTTTATTTTCTTTTTAATTTTAATAAGATTTAGCGATGTTTACAACTTTCTTAGCCTTATTTCCACAAATGATACAGTTAGAGGTTATTTTTTCTTGTTTAAAAGGAATGTTTATGATTTTAGCGCCGGTATCTTCCTTTAACTTATCCTCACATTTTCTTTCAGCACACCAAGGAGCTTGTAATATGCCACCTTTTGTTTTTAAAATCTTTTTCAACTCATCATATGTCTTTACTTCATATGTATTGCTTTTCAAGAAATCATTGGCCTTATTAAAAATATTCTTCTGAATTTCTTCCAACAAATCTTTTATTTTTTGAGCGGCACTACTGATTTTCACAGATTCTTTTTTACCTGTATCTCTTCTAACTAGAATGACCTGCTTATTCTTTATGTCTTTGGGACCTATTTCTACTCTTATCGATACGCCCTTCAACTCCCATTCGTTGTATTTGAATCCGGGTGAAAACCCTTCTCTATCATCTAATTTAGTTCTAAATTTTGATTTAATTTCTGCCTCTAGTTTTTTTGCTTCACTTAAAATTTCATCCCTTGTTTTTGAGTCGTATATGGGGATTATTACTACTTGAATTGGTGCAACTTTTGGAGGTAACACCAAGCCCTTATCATCCGAATGAATAGCAATCATAACACCAATCTCTCTTGTTGATAACCCAAAAGTGTTCTGCCAAGCATATTGTTTCTTCTTATCCTTATCTAAGAAAGTTATATCAAAAGCTCTAGCAAAATTCTGGCCGTCGTGATGAAAATCAGGACCTTGTATAGCTCTTCCATCAGGCATCAGATGCTCTATGCTAGTAGTGAAGACTGCACCTGCAAACTTTTCTTTATCAGTTTTTCTGCCTTTGATCCCTGGCAAGACTAGCAAATCTTCTGTAGTTTTTCTGTAGATATCTACTATTTCATCTTCTTCGGCTAAAGCTTCTTTCTCGGTCGCAAAGACAGTATGACCTTCTTGCCATAAGAATTCTCTCGTTCTTAGTAATGGAACGGCATGCTTAAACTCCCACCTTACTACATTATTCCATTGATTATATCTCATAGGTAAATCTCTCCACGATCTTATCCACTTCGCATAACTAGGATACATTATTGTTTCAGAAGTAGGCCTTATGGCTAATCTCTCATCCAGTTTGCTGTTACCAGCTTGAGTTACCCATGCGACTTCAGGAGAAAACCCTTCAACATGTTCTTTCTCCTTAGCCAAAAGTTTTTCTGGGATAAATAAAGGAAAGTATACATTTTTAATTCCAGATTTCTTAAAATTCTCGTCTGTAA
>CAYGVP010000192.1:0-2887 GCA_964353385.1 uncultured Dehalococcoidaceae bacterium | reverse complement strand
TACCCTCTATGACGGCAGCTACCATGACGTTGACTCCTCCGAAATGGCTTTTAAAATGGCCGGTTCGATTGCTTTAAAAGAGGGCATCAAAAAAGGCAAGCCTGTGCTCCTGGAGCCGATAATGAAACTGGAAGTGGTAACGCCGGAGCAGTTCCTCGGCGACGTCATCGGCGACCTTAATGCCAGAAGGGGCCACATCGGCAAGATAGACCCGCAGGGTGATACCTTTGCCATTCATTGCTTGATACCCATAGCGGAATCCTTCGGGTATGCCACGAGCCTGCGGTCACTGACCCAGGGACGAGCGACACACTCGCTGGAATTTCACAGTTACGAGCAACTTCCGTCGGAAAAGGCGGAAGAAATTATAGAAAAGGCTGTAGGCAAGAAAAATGGCTAAAGGGAAAATCCGCATCAAACTAAAGGGCTACGACCACAAAGTGGTCGACCTGTCAGCACGGCAAATCCTGGAAGCAGTAGAAAGCACCGGAGCGGTGGCTGTGGGGCCGGTACCCTTACCGACCCGCATCCAGAAGTTCTGCGTCATCCGCTCCCCTTTCATCGATAAAAACTCACAGGAGCAGTTTGAAATCCGAACACACAAGCGCATTATCGATATCATCGAGACGACTTCCAAGACAATCGATGCGCTGACCAAGCTGAACCTGCCCTCCGGGGTAGAAATAGATATCAAGCTATAATTTTGAATGGTGGCACTATGACATTAGGAATTTTAGGCAAAAAGCTAGGTATGACCCAGGTATTCGGCAAAGGTGGCAAAACCGAGGCCATCACCGCTATCGAAGCCGGCCCCTGCACAGTAATGCAGGTGAAAACCGTGGAAAAAGACGGCTATAGCGCCGCGAAGTACGGCTTCGGGGAAGTAAAGAAGCACAAGACCGGTGACAAAAAGGGTAAAGCCAAAGAGAAGGAACCGGCGAAATTTAAGTACCTGCGGGAAATCAGGCTGGATGACGGCCAGAAGGTTGAAGCCGGCCAGAAGATAGATGTAAGCATGTTTAAAGCCGGGGATATCATCGATGTCTGTGGAATATCCAAGGGCAAGGGGTTCGCCGGGGGCGTGAAACGCTATCATTTCCGGGGCGGACCCAAGACCCACGGCCAGTCAGATAGATGGCGTGCGCCGGGTTCCGTAGGCTCCAACACCAGCCCGGGGCGGGTCTATAAAGGACTGCGCATGGCAGGGCACATGGGAGATGACCGCGTCACAGTGATAAACCTGGAAGTATATGAGGCAGACCCTGCCCGAAATCTGCTGCTGGTAAAAGGCGCGGTGCCCGGAATGACCAACGGACTGGTGATTATACAAAAGTCCAAGAGGGAGAAGTAAGGTGCAGGTTCCAGTTTATAACCTCACCGGAGAGGTAGTCCGGCAGATTGAGATAAGCGATAATGTCTTCGGCGTGCCTTTCAACGAAGCGGTGGTCCACCAAGTAATGGTGGGACTGCAGGCTAACGCCCGCCAGGGGACAGCTTCAGCCAAGAGCCGTGGCGAGGTCGTCGGCAGCACGAAGAAACTTTACCGACAGAAGGGTACGGGCAATGCCCGCGCCGGCAGCAAAAAATCGCCAACACGCCGCGGCGGGGGCGCCGCCTTCGGGCCGAAACCGCGGGACTACCGGCAACAGATACCCAAGAAACTGCGCCGTCTGGCTCTAAAATGCGTTCTTTCCTCCAAAGCAGACGAAGGCGATTTGAAAATAATCGATGCGTTTGATTTCACCGAGCCGAAGACCAAGAAAATGATAGAAACGCTGGCAACCCTGGGGATAGAATCTTCCGCGCTTATCGTTACACAAAAACCGGAGGAAAACGTTATTAAGTCCTCGCGGAATATACCGGAAGTGATAACGACGCCAGCCAGTGTGCTTAATATTCTGGATATCCTATCCCATAAAACGCTGCTGATGACCGAGACAGCGGTGCGCACTGCAGAAGAGCTGTGGGGCAATGGAGCGAAACAAGGGGGAAAAGATGCATCTGTATGAGGTGCTGCGCCGACCGCTGATTACCGAAAAAAATACCAGTCTGCAGGCTCTAAATAAATATGCCTTTGAAATAGCCGACGGGGCTAACAAAATGATGATAAAAGATGCCGTGGAAAAGGCATTCAAGGTAAAGGTCATGGGGGTTAACGTAGTCACCATGCGAGGCAAAGCTAAAAGAATGGGGCGCCGTACGGTGCGTACCAATCCCTGGAAGAAAGCGATTGTTACCCTCCGACCGGGGGATAAAATAGAATACTTTGAAGGTGTTTAGCAGGAAAGGGGAAGCCAGGTGGCTATAAAAAAATACAATCCGACCTCTCCGGGCCGACGGAACATGACCGGCTTTACCTTCGATGAGATTACGAAGTCCAAGCCGGAGAAGTCGCTGCTGACTGCCAAGAAAAGCAAAGCCGGGCGCAACTTCCGCGGCAAAGTCACTGTGCATCACCGGGGTGGCGGGGAAAAGAGAAACCTCCGCACTATAGATTTTAAACGGGATAAATTAGATATTCCCGGCAAGGTAGCCTCTATCGAATATGATCCCAACCGCTCGGCGCGTATCGCCCTGATACACTACGTGGACGGGGAAAAACGCTATATTATCGCCCCAGTAGGTCTGAACGTAGGCGACACGATAATGTCCGGCAGCAACGCTGAAATAAAACCGGGCAACTCCATGCCCATGAAAAATATGCCGACGGGCATCGAGATACACAACATCGAAGTGCAAAAAGGCAGAGGCGGCCAGTTGGTACGCAGCGCCGGTGGTTCGGCACAACTGATGGTCAAGGAAGGCGAGTATGTCCTGTTAAGACTGCCTTCGGGTGAAATCCGCCGCATCCATAGCGACTGCATCGCTACCATAGGGCAGATAGGCA
>CAYGVP010000191.1:0-2913 GCA_964353385.1 uncultured Dehalococcoidaceae bacterium | reverse complement strand
TCTTCTTTTATCCTCTCGACCAGTTATTGTAGCATCTTTCTATGCTGTCCAGGGAGCCACTCATGATCCCCAAACTATCACCTGGTACGATCCTAATGGGGATCTACTGGATCTATCTGATGTAACAGGAATTACCGCAGTTATTCAACCTCTTAATGGCGATCCTGCTTTTGCCTCTGATGGAGTTTTTGCTCTTGTTGGAGATGGTTCTACTGGTCAGTTCACTTGGACTTACGGTGAAGGTGATGTAGAAAACTACGGAGATTTTGAGGTGCAGTTTACTGCAGCATATAATGGAGATGGAACTGTAAGCCGCACCCTTAAAATAGATTGGACTGTGGAACAAGAATTAGTGGTTCCTGCATAACTATGGTTAAATTTTAACCGAAGGATGATAAAATGCCTAACATAGCACAAGGTGGATTTAGAGGAGACGATCCCTCTATTTATACAACTGAACTAGACTACGACTATCCGTATGATCTAGACCTAAAACCTGGCTCTCCACTCCACCAGGAACTTGTAACCAAGATAATGGAACGAGCTCGTGCTGGCCACGCGGTGGTGCAGAAGAGGTTTGATAGTTGGAACCTTATAGAGCAAACTATGGGTGTCTTCATGCCGACGAGTGAAGAAGAAGAAGATATTAAATACGACGACAGCCGTAAGCCTGTTTCAATAGTCTTTCCCTACTCTTACGCTATCGAAGAAACCATTCGTACCTATCTCATGATGGCCTTTGTTCAAGATCCAATCTTTCGTTACGAAGGCCGTGGGCCTGAGGATACCTTAGGAGCCCTCCTCCTTGAGCGTCTTATATCACTTCAGTGTGATAGATCCAAACTTGGCCTCTCCCTCCACACCTTCTTTCGTGATTTCTTAACTTATGGCATGGGAGTAGGAACTCCAGTTTGGTATGAGAAGAGAGCAACTATAACCAGGAAAGTACGTAATCCTGATGTGATTTCTAGGTGGTTAGGTAAAAAGTTTAGAGTAGAAACGGAAGAAGATGTAGTTATCTTTGAAGGCAATAGGCTTGATAACGTAGATCCATTTCTCTACCTACCAGACCCGAATGTTGCGGTACATAAAATACAGGATGGCGAGTTTGTTGGTTGGCTTGAGCGCTCTAACATGATGGCTCTTTTGAGTGAGGAAAAGAACAGTAATGGAGACATTTTCAATGTTCGTTATCTTGAGATGAATAAAAGTAAGACTGGCTCTTCTCTATTTACTGGCTCTTCCGATCGTGACATTCAGTACCGCTCTGCCTCTGTAACTGGCGAAGGAGTAACTAACATAGTTGACAAGATCTTTATGTATATCACTCTCATCCCATATGAGTGGAAACTTGGTGACAATAGGTACCCTGAGAAGTGGCTCTTCGGTCTGGCTAATGATGCTATCATCTTTCGTGCTCAGAGAGCCAACTTTAATCATGATATGTACCCTATGATAGTTGGTGCCCCCGACTTTGATGGTTATTCTGCTACTCCACTCTCTCGTATGGAAGTACTCTACCCACTCCAACAGACACTTGATTGGCTCTTCAACAGTCATATAGCCAATGTTCGTAAATCTATCAATGATATGCTAGTGGTTGATCCATATCTTATCAATATCAAGGACCTAAAGGATCCTAAACCAGGCAAAATCATTAGGATGCGTCGTCCTGGTTGGGGCCGTGGAGTTGAGAATGCAGTAAAACAACTTGAGGTAAACGATATTACTCGTGGTAACATTGCTGATTCAGCCTTTATCGTTCAGTGGATGCAGAAAATCGGTGCAGCTGATGACCCAGCTATGGGATCACTCCGACAGGGAGGGCCAGAAAGATTGACCAAAGCTGAGTTTCAAGGAACTAACTTTGGTGGTGTTTCTCGTCTGCAACGCATAGCCACTGTTGTCAGTCTTCAGGCCATGCAGGATCTCTCCTATATGATGGCCTCTCATACTCAACAGCTCATGTCACAACAAACTTACATCAAAGCCACTGGTGAGTGGAGAGATATTCTCATAAAGGAATATGGTGGCGATAGAATCCCAGTTGAACCTATGGATATCTCAATTGACTTCGATGTCATAATGAGGGATGGTGGTATTCCTTCAATGAGGTCATCTGATGTTTTTATGAGACTGTTTGAAACAATTCTTAACACACCAGAACTTCGTAATGAGCTGGATGTAATTAAGATCTTCAAAACTATTGTTAGGAATGAAGGAGAAAAGAACGTTGAAGACTATGTAAAAATTAAGCCTACTTTTATGCCTGATGAGGAGGTTACCAGGCAAACTGAGGCTGGTAACCTCATTCCATTGAGAGGAGCACAAAATGCCAGAGTATAAAAGCTCGTCCAGGGATTTTGAGTCCTTCTTACGGTCCTCTATGTGGTCTGATATGGTCTATGATATAGAGATAATGATAGAGGACCTTCGTGATATCTTAGAAAATCCCTCAATAGTCGAGGACTATCGAAGTGAGGATGATGCTATTATAACTGCAAAAAGACGAGGTTCACTTGAGTCCCTCCGCCAAGTACTTGATATGCCTAAGAGGATAAAGGAAAACATAGAAGAAGACGAAAACTCTACCACAAAGGAGGATGAAGATGTCGATTGAAAAAGATGTAACTGATTTCTTGGCTGATGGTACTACTCCTGTTGTCGAGGAGACTCCAACTGAAACGGAGGAAACTCATGGGAAGGAAGAACAGGAGAGTGAAACTCCCTCCGAGCAAGCAGCGGAACCTGAGGACTCTGCGAGCGGAGAGGAAGTTGAGGCGGAGGAAGAAACTACAACTGAAACAGCGGATGATGGAACACAGGGCGATGGAGAGTCGTTAGAGGAAACTAACAAACGTCTCATAGCGCGAATTGAAGAGCTAAGTGCCAGGGTTGGCGCTCCTGCTCCTA
>CAYGVP010000190.1:0-2935 GCA_964353385.1 uncultured Dehalococcoidaceae bacterium | reverse complement strand
TCCCGGCCGCGATCTTGCGCAGGTCCTGGGGCTCCGACAACTCCGACGCGAGCACGGCCGGAATGATGAAATCACCGAGCACGTGCCAGACGGTGTGGGTCGTCTCGTAGGAGAAGTCCGGCACCTGGCCGGCGACGCATTCGCCCCAGCCCTGGGCGCCAGGCGCGCGGATATTCACGAGAATCGCATCGCGGTCGCGCGTGATTCCGAAAGATGTCTCGAAGGATTCGCGCAATGGAAGGCGGATGTGGTGGAGTTCGATGGATTCGAGCCGCATGCCGATTTGCCTCCTTCAAGTCCCCCCTGGGCCGGGTCACGTCACCAGATGGCTCGCTCGCATTCCGCTGGAGGTGCGGCGGAGTCCCAGGTTCATCGCTGCGTGCCATTGTGCGGGGGGATGGCCCGCTTGTCAACTGGGCGCAGCCGCCGTTTCAACCGGATGCGAGCGTCAGCGGACCACGCCAAATGAACCTGAGGAGGCCGCGCACGCCTCTGCCACCGCGCAGATAGTCCAGCCGGTCGGCGAGGCGCGCAGGACGCACACCGAACAAGCGAGCCATGGCGTTGGCCTCACACGTCCGGTTCACGGCCAGGTAGTCCACCCAAAAAGGAGTGAGGGGCGAGTACGGCAGGAGCCCATCAAGCAGCGCGGCGCCCAAGCGAAGGTAGGGCGGCCAAATACGCACCATCGCGCGCGGATGGCAGGCAGCGGTCAGCACGACTTGGGCGACTTCGTCGATTGTCAGATGCTCGGGTCCCCCAACCGAGAGCACCTGCCCAAAACCGATACCTTGCTCCAACGACAATGCAATTGCGGCCACCAGGTCGCCGATCCAGAGCGGCTGGAGCAGCGGCTGGCCTTGCGGGATGAAGAATGCCAACGGCATGACGCTAGCAGCCATGGCAATCACGTTGGTGAAGGAGTCCTCGGGTCCGAAGATCGAGGACGTGCGCAGGACACAAGTGCGGATACCGCTCTCGAGGAGGATCTGTTCGGCGATGCCCTTGGCCTGGAGGAAGGGAAAGGCCGAGATGCGACTGGCACCGATGTGGCTGAGGTAGAGGATGCGGCTCACGCCGGCCAAGCGAGCCTGTTCGACCAGCAGCGCGGTCCCTTCGACATCAGTTGCCAGCAAGTCGCGCCGCCGACGCTCGCCCTCCGCCGAGGCCAGGTGAATGATCGTTTGCACGCCCACCAACGCCGCCCGCAGCGAGCGCGAGTCGGACAGTGAAGCGATCGCCACCTCCGACCGCCCCAGCGGAATTCCGCGGATCGATCGAGAGGGGCGGAGCAGCAAACGCAAGTCGTATCCGCGCCGCTGAAGTTCCTGGCACACCGCGCGGCCGATGAACCCGGTCGCCCCGGTGATCAGCAGGCGCTCAGCCATGGAGGCGGACTCCTCGCCGCCGCATTCGCCGGCTCGGAGGCTTCGGACCACGCGCGACCGAGGCTCCGGCTCGCGAGCTCACCCTAGTTGCCACTCGCCTCATCTTCTATCACCACGCGGTGTTCGATGGGCACAACCTTCGCGAGCATTCCCTGCGCCGGGCAGTACCTGTCGCGTGAGAGCGCCACGGCCCGGTCGACGGCCTGCGGATCGATGGCCTTCCCGCGCAGGCGGTATTCCACGACCATGCGAGTGAACACTTGCGGGTGGTCTGCCGCACGTTCTGCTTCCACCCGCACCTCAAATTCATCGACCACCTGCTGTTTCTTGCGCAATATCGAAATCACGTCCATCGCGGTGCAGCCAGCCAAGCTAAGGGCCATGAGTTCCAGGGGACGGAACCCGTCGTCGGCCCCACCCACGTCCGCGGCAGCGCCCAGCGGGAGGCGATATCCGGAGTCGGCCGATCCCTCGAAGGATAGTCCATTCTTCCAGACGGCGGCTACTTTCACGGTACACCTCCCGATGCGAGCACGCCCAAGAGAGCTTCATCCAGATGGGCTCGATCGACAGCCCCAAACCACGTCAGGCGAACTTGACCCTGCTTGTTCACAACGTACGAAGAAGGCAGAGCCGTCGTCCGTAGCAAATTCGAGGCCTGCTCGTGCGGGTCAAGTCCAATCATCAGGTCGATACCCCGGTGTGATACAAAACCCCTGACTCTCTCGCTCGATTCACCTTGATTGATCGCCAGAATGATCAGTCCCTGAGCCGCATAGTCTCGTGCGGCTTCCTCGAGCACCGCCATTTCGGCCAGGCACGGCGGACACCACGTAGCCCACAGGTTGATCAGAACGACCTGGCCGCGGTAGTGGGCCAGAGAGAGTTGCTCGCCGCTCAAGCCTGTGAAGACGAGTGGCGGCGCCGGGAAGTCCTCTTCAAAGGGCACAGCGGAGGGCGCTTCTTGCGATTCGGCCAATCGCCCGATGCCGACAGCCCCGGCAACGGCAAGCAACATCAAACCGCTGCCCACGACAGCCATCGATGCAGCCCGCAATCCCATCCGATCTCGCGTCCTCATGCGCTGCGCGTTTCCGCGATCGTTGTCCGGATGCTCGTCATGAGGTCATTCCCCCAGCCACAGCTTCGCCCGCTGGGGCAGGTCGTGCAGCGTTCCCTGCTCGACTGTGCACTCCGGGAGCGAGTTGACGAAGTACCGGCCATAGGCCTTGGTGATGATGCGGCGATCGAACACGACCGCCAACCCGCGGTCGGTCCGCGTGCGAATCAAACGGCCGAATCCCTGGCGGAAGCGCAGGACCGCCTCGGGGAGCGAGTACTCCGAGAAGGGATCTTCGAAGGTCTCCGATCGAGCGGCCACAACCGGGTCGCTCGGCACCGCGAACGGCAGACGGACGATGGCCACCACCGACAACGCTTGCCCCGGAACGTCAACGCCTTCCCAAAAGGAACGCGTTCCCAAGAGCACCGCCTGATCGCTGGCGCGAAACGACTCGAGCAGCGCGTGACGCGAGGCCCCCTCCCCT
>CAYGVP010000189.1:0-3033 GCA_964353385.1 uncultured Dehalococcoidaceae bacterium | reverse complement strand
AGCTGTTTAGCTTTGAGTCGATTCTCATAAAAAAAAGAGAAGTATTATCCTGGCCCTTCAACGGTAATCGTCGTTCCTTTATTCGGCTCGCTCTGCACCGATATTGCTCCACCGATTAGCTGGACGCGCTCCTGCATACCCACCAGCCCGAGCTTGCCCTGCTTTGCCAATTCCCCTATTTTCCCCGCGGGAACGAAGCCTTTGCCGTTATCCCTGACGGTAATTTTCGTCTTGTTTTTGGTGAATTCGAACGTGATTTCCGCGCTGGTTGCTCCGGAATGCCGCCAGACATTACGCAGTGCTTCCTGGATAATACGGAACAGGGCTATGGCTACTTCCTCTGGAAGACGGCGCTCCTCGCCGACTATGTTTACCTTGGTGGCGATATTGGAATATTTGGTCACTTCCGAAGCCAGCCATTGCACCGCGGGCAGTAGACCCAGCCTGTCGATAGCCGCCGGTCGCAGGTCCTGACTCAAACGACGTACTCCCTGGAGTATACTATCGGTTTGCTGCCACAATTCTTCAAGACGCCGCTTGGTATCTTCGGATAACCCGTCACTGCTGGAAGCCAGGGCATCAAGCTGTCGGGAAAGCACTACTAACGCCTGGATGGTCTCATCATGCAGTTCATGAGAAATGCGTTTTCTTTCTTCTTCTTGAGCCATAGTAGCCTGCTTAAGGTAAAAACGCAGGTTTTCATTCATTGTTTTCTGCTCGGTAATATCACGGGCAATGTTTTGAAATCCTACCGGTTTGCCCTTGTCCCAGACTACACTCGTCGCCAGTTGAATATAAACGACACTGCCGTCGGTTCTTGAAAATTGTTGCTCGTAAGGTTGTTCCACCGGCTCGTTATTTAAAAGCTTGCTCCTTATGCGGTGGGCTAAATCCAGACCCTCTTGAGATAAAAAGTCTTTCACATTCCTCTTATACAGCTCTTCCAGACTACATCCTATCATTTTCTCCGAGGCTTTGTTGGCGGTGATGAAATTCCCCTCTAAATCATGTATCCAGATGCCGTCGATAGCATTTTCAAACAGACTGCGGAATTTTTCTTCAGATGTCTTTAGCTCTTGCTGTATCGCCTCGAGGCGCGTGCGGTACTGCCTCTCCCGGCGTAAAGATACGAAACCTAATGAAATAATATTGCCGATTATGACAACGGCGCCGATTTCAAAAAATGCCTGTAGCGGAGGATTAGAAAATATAATAGCGTGCGGCACCATGCAGGCAAGAGCAGCTAAAGATGTATAGAAAGACCCCCGCCGGCCGAATAAAAAACCAGCCCAGATAATAGGCGCCAGATAAAGGATTCTCTCAAAAGTATGGCGGGTTATATTCAGGTCGGCCATTAACTGCGAGAGAAACGCCGGATGCTGCAGATTATTATTGTAATGGGGAATGGTAATTAAAATCAGTATCGCCAGAATAAGCCAGAACCCAGGTTTACGTAGCGTTGCAGATATCCTGCCGGTTAATGCATGGTGGGCCAAAGTACTACCTCAAACAAATAGGAAAAGTGATTTTTTAGGGTATGTCCTCTAATGTTACCCAGCCTTCTTTCAAAGCACGCACGACCGCTTCCGTCCTCGAGCTTACCTGAAGCTTATTAAAGATATGCCCGAGGTGCGCCTGAACGGTACGCAAACTCAAGCAAAGCTCGTCGGCGATATCCTGATTGCTCAAGCCGCGGGTGGCTAATTTCAAAACTTCTATCTCTCTATCGCTTAACATTTCCGAAGATTTCTGTCCTGATTGCTTGCTGGCGGCGGGTACGAAACGATTTAGCACCTTTCTGGCGATAGCCGGGTGCAGCACCGACTCCCCGGCATATACCTGGCGGACGGCCTCAATCAGCTCACGACCGCGGACGCTCTTCAATAAGTAACCAGCGGCGCCGGCTTCCAGCAGGCTGAAAACAAACTGGTCATCGTCATAAGCGGAAAGTATCAATACGGCTATAGTAGGGTAGAGGGATTTTATTTGCCTGGTTGCTTCAATGCCATCGACCCCGGGCATGGCAATATCAATAATAGCAACGTCAGGTTTGGTAGTGCCGGCTAATTTGATCGCTTCGGCGCCATCGGCCGCCTCGGCGACCACATCCATATCGGCTTCATGCTCCAATATTTTGCGGGTCCCGTCTCTGACCACAGCGTGGTCGTCCGCAATTAATATCTTTATTTTTGCCATATAATGCTCTATTCAATTCTATCACATTCTACATGCGATATACACTTGGTGTATCTACTTATGCCGAATCTGATTAGCTAGGCAATTATGCGTACAATCTCGCTGCTTCAATAGGTAGCAAAACGGACGCTATATTATCTTTGTTTTTGGTAATCTAAATATAGACGCTAGAGAAGTACAATACTTGACATAATAACGTTTCTATTTGATATTAATTTAGTGCATGATTGAACGGGAGAAAAGTACAAAATGGAATGGCAGATGATTTTAGCTATACTTATCGTGATACCTATAATATTATTCCCGATGGCTTTAATAGGGTATTTGAATCTAGACGGCGTTATAACCGCTATTAAAGAATTCAAAAGCAGAAGGGCGATACGCGAAAAGGAAGGTTAAACATCCGGGTAAATCTACCTGAACGCCCTTTTTTACAATCAAATCAATTTATAAATCTACCAGGGATTTTCCTTGTTTTTCAATGTATGAATCAGGTCGTCAATAGGTATTGCCGTTAATGTGAGAGTCTGGGTAGTGCCTTTGGCGCTCAATCGAATCGCCAGCTTGGCAATAGCCTCATTGCTTGGGGCTTCAAGAATATTGACGAAATCATACTGACCGAGTAGCGCATACTGGGTCAGTATCTTGGCTCCCATAAATTCGACTTCTTTATTGATTTCCTTGAGTATTTCAGGGTCTTCCTGAAGGGCTTTGCGGCCCGCATCGGTAAGGGTTGTCAGCATAAGATAGACAGACATCTCGACCTCCTGCCACGATAATTTTCTCGCTTATTATGTGGGTATAGTAACCCCTGTTGTCAATATTCCTCCCCCTTTG
>CAYGVP010000188.1:0-3063 GCA_964353385.1 uncultured Dehalococcoidaceae bacterium | reverse complement strand
GGAAGGGGCCAGGCCAGGGCCGACCTTATCTTCCTTTATCTCGATTGAGGGAGCCTTGGAGATATTAATAAGCTCTTTTGTTGTCGTTATAACTTTATCTCTTTGACCCTGAGCGCCTCGGATCAAAGCCGACCAATTATCTAAGATTTCCGCTTTGCGCTCGACGATGATTATGAGGATTCCGACTGCGCCCAGTAAAAGAAATACCACTCCTACAGACGGAGCGATGAGAATAAAAACAATCCCCAGAACTAACAGAAGATCAATGATTACTCTTTTCATTTTTACCCCCCTTTCTGGATTCCTATTCTGGTTTTGCTCCCAAGCAAAATAAAAAACATGGCATTCGCCCCTACTTGAGCACTCGAGCTAACCTACATTTCCTTATTTTTATTTCCTTTGCGCGGAAGTACTATTTCAAATAAATTACCTTTAGATTTTCACTGCCATCAATATTGAGCCTGATCTTTCTCCATTGTTTTCTATAAAATACCTTTCCTTCATATTCTTTATGAGGCAGATTAATGATAATTCGACCATACTTGTCTGTATATCCTTCGAAAACCACTTTATCTCCATCGATAACCTTAACGGCGGCGTATGCAACATAAATCATGTCACTATCGCTTTTAATTATTATTTGAAAATAATCAGCAAAAGCAAAATTCGCAATTATGATTAATAATAAAGTTATGAAAAAGTTTTTTTTCATTGGGGGTCTCCACAATATTATTTTTTTGGCATGTATTGAATAGATACGGGCTTGTATTCTCGGAAAGATTTTGTTGCACTTTTAATTAGCGATGGCTGTTGTTTTTGATATGCTTCATATTCTTTCTTGAGGACGATAGATACGCTTCCATCATCGTGCGAATAATCTATTGCTTCGATAACATCTTCAATTTTTTGTCCCTCTTCAGATTTTATTCTAATGTCAAAGCGTCCTAGTTTCGTAACTTCAGCCGAGTCACCTGGAATCAGCTTTAGTGTTCCTGTCCTAAAATCGACAATTTTATTCTCCTCATCAATCAATTGACCCTGTAAAGTCCAGTCAACCTGCTTAGGCCTGCTATACGCGAAAACTGCAAGAGCTATTCCCAAAAACACAAACGCGAGTGCCGGAACATTGGTTTTTAATTTGCCAAGAAATTTGATTTCAACGTCAACTGTTGGTTTCTTTGTTTCGGGGTCAATGTATATTTTCTGGGTTAACAGCGCGATAAAACCAAGAATAATTGATAAAATGGAAATAAAGTAGACGAAAATAGTACCGTTCATAATATTACCTCCTTGCTAAGAGTTTTAGGTGTTTTCCATAAGAATCATATGACATCACTGCCCCCGTTCCGTAAAACAATTTGGTTTTTCTATCGTTCTCGAAAGAATTATATAATCTTGATTGATGCATTTCTAGAATATCAGATTTTCTAGGGCAATTTCATCATAGCATTCCTGCTTTTTCGAAATAGTTCTCGATATTCTTGATGCTATCCTCAGCTGCTTTGGCAATTTTATCGGACGCGTCACCGATGGTCGCTCGAACCTTTATGTCCATCTGCAATAGGCGCAGGCCTAGCTGGGTTTGGTAGCTGCTCAGGGCCAGAAAGATTTGGCTCATATCTCCCATCAATTTGTGAATCCGCTCAAGCGGACGGAAGAAGAAAAGCGCGGCCAGGTCAGCAATCCCAAAGCCTCCTGAAACTAGGGATTTGTATACCTCCATTTGTCCCTTGATAGCCGTAATAACTGGTACCATCAACAATGCTATTCCGATCAAGAACATGATGACTGAAAGGGCAATTATCACCCAATACGTAATCGAGAGCTTCTTTTGGAGCTTCCACAGCCCGGTTTTGTTGCCGTCAACGATACTTTCCTGATAGTCAATCAGGTCTTTGTTGGCATTTCGAATGTCCTCGTCGGTCATAGCGATCGACAAAGCCTGATTTCCATTAGCCATTTTCGGACCTCCTTTTTATGGATATATTGTTTCGGCCGATCGGCCTTTAGAAACAATTTCGTTAGCCGCAAAGCGTTTCCTCTAAAACGAAATCGCATATCATTCAATGACCGCGACAATTATCATTTCATAAGGCAGTTTCCAGGTTAGTCTCTCTTTTGCCCTAGCTAATTTGTCTTCATTTTGCTTATTTTTGTTTTTATTCCACTCTTTTGTTGCTTTATCAACTTCGTTAACTCGCCAAGAAATCAAGTTTAGATTAATCCGAGGGATCCCGATTACGCGCAGAGCATCCCCGGCTTTCATTTCCTCAACTGTCTTGTCCGGTTTAGATTCTCTAACGAATGCCATCCTTTCTTTTTGTGAGATAATTTCATCATCGAGATCTAAAACTTTGCAGAAAACGAATCTGCCGTCTTCGTTTCCTTTATATTTGTACGGATCTTCCAATAATTCGATTTTAAAGTCCACGTAGTTATACCCCACGCCATTTGTGATGAGAGTGATGAAATCGTCATCAGAAATTATTTGACATTTTGTGTTTTCAAATCGTTAAAAAGCATCTTCGGCATTTTTATACTCAAATCCATACACGGGCCTGAAGGAATCAAGAACGTTTATGCTGTTTAACTTAATCGCCTGGTGTATCTCAAAGACGTGTGGAGGATTGGTGCTCGTGATAGTAAAAGCATCACCCTGGATCTGGGAATCATCACCGGCATGCTCGCACCATATTCTCCAGACTCCAATAATGTCGATCGGGTGATTGGTGCCTTCCATATTGTGGACCAGATCAACCGCGGATTTGCAGGAGGCGGCGTTCATTATTTCGGCAACAATAGGTAAGCCGACGGCGGAGGCTTTGCCCGCAATGTGCAAATCGCCGTCTTTTGAGGGCGGATTCGGTTTTTTATGCGCCTTTACCACAATAAAATCGGACGCTTCAATGGTGACCCTGTTTTTGTAGGTATCGATAAAGGACTTTTTTAATCTGATTTCGATTTCGGCTTGTGCGCTAAGACAAAAAAGAATCAATACCCCCATGAAAACCCAAAACTTTTTCATGTTATCCCTCCCTTATGAGTTTTATTGAAAAGATTCTC
>CAYGVP010000187.1:0-3113 GCA_964353385.1 uncultured Dehalococcoidaceae bacterium | reverse complement strand
CGGGGCTACCTCGAAGTATTTATCCAGCACCTCGCGGATATGGGTGAGGTCATTGACAGCACTGCCGCGGCGCAATCTGAATAAAATACCCTCGGCTTTCGCCAGGCTTTCCTCGGTATCCGGCCCCGATTCATAACCGATTCTCGCGATGCGGTCGCCGGCGGTTATCAGCTGACGCATTACGGAGAGTCGATAGACAATGCGGGCATAGGTTTCGATATCCATAGAGGTGGGGCAGACCGATATCAGGTAACTCAAGTGGGCGGCGCCACCACAGGTTTCCAGCTTGCCTAGTCGAGTAAGCTCCTGCGCCAGCGTCACCTGGTTGATAGCTTCGTCACGCTGGTAAAGCGTCATAGCAGCTTCGTAAAGCATACGATTCTGTTCAAAGTAGAAATCGGAGGACTGCAGAAAATCGGCAATCTGGAAAATAGAGTCGCCGTTTATCAGCAGCGAGCCGATGACTGATTCTTCGGCGTCATTATCATTAGGCGGGAGCCTGGCATCATTCACCTGCGACTACTCCTTTTTTTCTGTTGCTTTTTCTGTCTTTTTTGCCTTGGTCTTCTTTTCTTTCTTTACTTCTTTAGCGGGTTTTCCTTCTTCAGCCGGTTTTGTCTCTTTTTCCGTTTTGGGTTTCTCTTCTTCAGTCGGCTTTGCCTCTTTTTCCGTTTTGGCTTTCTTTGCTTTAGCCGGCTTTTTTGCCTTCTCTTCTGCGGCAGGCTTTTCTTCCTTAAGCTCTTTGGGAGCTTTTTCTTCCGCGGCAGGCTTTTCTACTTCAGGTTCTTTAGGAGCCTTTTCTTTCTTTGCCTTTTTCTCTTTCTTCTCGACTTTTTCCGGCTCTTCTACCTTAACCTCTTCCGCCGGGGCTTCGGCTTTTTCCGCCCTGACCGGTCTCTCCGCGCCCTCGGCATCGGACATGACGGTGACAGTAACAACGGCAGTTATATCGTGGGTGAATTTAATTGTCACGTCATATACACCCACCAGGCGAATCGGCTCTGCGAGGTCAACCCTCTTTTTATCGATTTCACGGGCGATTTCCCTGCTTAGCGCAGCAGCGATATCGGCCGCAGTAACCGAGCCGTATAGTTTTTCTTTTTCACCGGTCTTAGCTTTAAGTGTAAGCTCTACGCCGTTAATCTTTTTCGCCAGTTCCGACATCTCGGCTTCTTCGATGGCACGCTGTTTAGACAACTTCTTTAAATGTGTTTCGACACTAGCTGCCGCTTGTGAACTTGCCGGGACCGCCAGCCTACGGGGAAAGAGGAAGTTGCGGGCGTAGCCGTTAGCGACCTCCCTGGTCTGACCAGCCCTGGCTACATTGGGGACATCTGCGATGAAAATTACCTTCACGATTTTCTCCTTTTTTTGATGACAAATTATTTAACAACTAACCATGGGGAAACGTCAATGCCCCTAATTCTTACTGTTATATACAAATTCTGAAAAAAGGTAAATATTTTTTTCTTTATTTATCCACTGATATATTTACCGGCATTAACGGCGGCTATAGCGCCATCACCGGCGGCGCCGATTACTTGCCGTATGGAACCGCTACGGATATCTCCGGCGGCATAGATACCGGCCACACTGGTCTCCAGCCTTTCATTGGTAACGATAGCCCCCACTCCATCTAAAGTCACTACCCCTTTCAGATAGTCAGTAGCAGGCTGCGACCCGACAGCAACAAATACGCCGGAGACAGCCAGTTCCGATTCTTTTTCTGTTTTAAGATTACGCATTTTTATTTTGTCGACGAATTTATCGCCTAATATTTCCAGAACAACCGTATCCCAGAGAATTTGTATCATAGAATTTGTTTTAATTCTTTCCTGCAAGATTTTGGCGGCGCGCAGCTCGTTGCGGCGGTGTACCAGTACAATTTTGCTAGCGAATTTGGTAAGCTCCAAGGCTTCCGTAACCGCGGCATTACCACCCCCAATTACAGCCACTGTTTTATCGCGGAAGAAAGCACCATCGCAGGTAGCGCAGTAGGATACGCCTTTGCCGGTAAATTCCGCTTCGCCAGGAACATCGAGTTTCTGTCGCTCGGCGCCGCCGGCGATAATCACTACTTTTGATATGAAGTCACCCTGCGGTGTTTTAATTATTTTTTGCTTGCCGTCTATTTCAATACCGATAACCTCGTCATAAAGCGTTTCCATACCGAATTTAGCAGCCTGCTGGTGCATGGATTGTGTCAGTTCAACGCCGCTAATACCATCAGCGAACCCGGGGTAATTTTCGACCAGCCAAGCATTGACTATCTGGCCACCAATTGCCGCTCTTTCAATCAGGAGCGTAGATAGACGAGCGCGAGCGGCATAGATACCAGCACTTAAGCCAGCGGGGCCGCCGCCGATAATAACGACATCATATTTTTTTATTGATTCAGTCATCTCTTTATCCGGCTGATAGAGCCGCATCCAGGTTCTTTTTAAGTTCAGGCTTGGGGCGAAACCCGACGATATTGGAAACAGGCTGTCCATTATTAAAGATAATCAGCGTGGGTATGCTCATCACACCATATTGTCTGGCGGTTTCAGTATTCTCATCGACATTTATTTTTACGAAGGACACTTTGCCATCGTACTCGCCGGCCAGTTCATCAACCAGCGGCGCGACCATCCGGCACGGCCCGCACCAAGGCGCCCAGAAATCTACCAATACCGGCAGTTTGGCTTTTAAGACCATTTCACTAAACTTTTCATTACTGATTTCCACTGGTTTGCCCATGCTTCTCCTCTTTTAATTTTTCCGTTATGCCGCGCTCGATGGTTTCTTTAGCCAGACCGATGGCATTTTTAATGGCTCCGGCCTTACTGCGTCCGTGGGCGATGATGACAGTGCCATTAATACCAAGAAGACAAGCTCCCCCGTATTCACTAAAATCCAGTTTCTTCGTCCAGGAACCGAGTCCGATTTCCTTAAGAAGGTCACGCGTTCTTAAACGAGAAACACTGGAAACAACATGGCCGAGCTCATGTAATGAGTTTAAAAAGCTATCGTTAGACCCCTCGATGGTCTTAAGCACGATATTGCCGGTAAAGCCATCGGTCACGACGACATCGGCAGTTTTCCGGGTAATATCATGTCCCTCGATATTGCCG
>CAYGVP010000186.1:0-3157 GCA_964353385.1 uncultured Dehalococcoidaceae bacterium | reverse complement strand
AGGACTTTATCCGCTGGACACAGCACCCCCGCTGGACTAGAGAAAAACCAAGAGAGGACCTTTACGGCTTGCAGATATTCACCAATGCTGTAGCCTGGGCGAAAAGAATTTAGAAAACGTTACAGGGGAAATGCATTGAAATAAGCTTAAACTTCAATCCCCTGTTCTCTAAGATAGTCGATAGCGTCCTGGATAGTTATCATTTTTTCAGCTGCCTCATCAGGTATTTCAAGTTTCTTTTCCGGCGTGCTGAATTTTTCTTCAATCGACATTATTAGTTCAACCAGGTCCAGAGAATCGGCGCCTAAGTCCTCAACAAAGCTGGCGGTGGGCACCACATCTTTTTCATCGACGCCGAGTTGCTCCACAACCATCGCCTTTAGCTTATTAAAAACCGAAGTTGCCACGTTTTTCCCCCCTTTTAACAAGTGTTCTAGCGGTCGGCAATTGTGCTGACCGACCCCAAGACCCCATTTATAAACTTGGCTGAACTGCCGCTCCCGAAAGCCTTGGCAAGCTCAACCGCTTCGTTTACAGCTACTTTGACTGGCACTTTATTATCGAATAAAATCTCAAATATTGCAAGTCTCAATATGTTACGGTCGATTATCGCCAGCTGTTCTATCGGGTATGCCGGCGCGTATTTCTGGATATTACGGTCGATTTCATCCTTATTTTTTATCGTGCCGCTGACCAGAGCGCGGGAAAACTCGCTTATTTCTTGAGAAAGGTCAGCTTCGGCGAGCAGTCTTTCTATCACAATCTCGGGTTGGCGGGCGATAGAATCGACCTCATACAGTGCCTGCAGGGCGAGCATACGGGCTTTGTGTCTTGTCCCTTTCATATTTTAATGTTCCGAATAGCTATTATAGCATAATGTAAAGAGGGCGGAAAATAACGGGATTTCCTCCGCCTTGAATACATTGTCCCGACGCGCTAAAGTAATAGTAGATACAGCTTATCGATACTGCCAGGCGTAACGGCATGCCCCAGAAAGTCCGGCATATCATGGAGCTTTTTGAATAAGCGTCGATAACCCTTTTTTAAATTCGCATATTAGTTGCATTTTTGTGACTTTTCTCCTATCAATATTTTTTTAGTTGTTGCATCATTATTAAAGTAGTGGTTCAATATGTACCGCAGGGTTAAATTTGGTAAAATTATGACAAAAGACCGCCGCGGACAAGGAGGAGGAATATGAAACCCAGGGAGATTAAGAAAGATATCTATTGCGTCGGCGCCGTTGACTGGGACAGGCGTTTGTTCGATTCCCTTATTCCTCTCCCGGACGGCACCAGCTACAATGCCTACTTGATCAAAGGCAGCCAGAAGACTGCCCTCATCGACACCGTCGACCCGCCCATGAAAGAAGTATTGCTGAATAACCTCGACCAGCTTGGCATCAAGCGCATCGACTACGTTATCTTTAATCACGCCGAACCTGACCACTCGGGCAGTATCCGTGAGGTGCTGGCCAAGTACCCGGAGGCTAAAGCCGTTTGTACCTCCAAGTGCAAAGACATGCTTATTGACCGCTTTATGGTCGCTGGGGATAGATTCAAAACCGTCGAGGATAAAGAGACGATTTCGCTGGGCAATCGTACTCTGGAGTTTATCCACGCCCCCTGGGTGCACTGGCCGGAGACCATGCTCACTTACCTCCAGGAAGATAAAATCCTCTTCCCCTGCGATTTCTTCGGCTCACATCTCGCCACGACGGATATGTATGTCCGGGATGCCGGTCAGGAGTATGAAGCCGCTAAGAGATACTGGGCGGAAATTATGATGCCCTTCCGCCTCCAGATTCAGAAAAACCTGGAAAAAATCAGGAGCTATAAAATAGATATTATTGCCCCCAGCCACGGTCCCATGCACGATAAACCACAGTTCATCATCGATGCCTACCACATGTGGGCTTACGATGAACCTAACAATATCGTTGTCGTGCCCTATGTATCCATGCACGGCAGCACTCGTCGCATGGTCGCCCATCTCGTTGAAAATCTCACGCGTCGAGGTGTTACCGTCAAGCAGTTCGACCTTGCGGTGACGGATATCGGCAAACTGGCTATGGCTCTGGTAGATGCCGCTACGATTGTCATCGGCACGCCTACCGTTCTCACCGGACCGCATCCCAATGCCGCCTATGCCGCTTTCCTGGCTAACGCCGTTAAACCTAAAGCCAAGTTTGCTTCTGTCATCGGTTCTTACGGCTGGGGCGGCAAAGCGGTAGAGCAAATCGCTGCGATGATTCCCAACCTTAAGGTGGAAATACTGGAGCCAGTCATTATCAAAGGCTATCCTAAAGAAGCAGATTTCCAGGCGCTGGATAAACTCGCCGATACTATTATCGCTAAGCATAAGCAGGCTGGTCTGATGTAATATTTATGCCAAAGAATACACTTAAGTTAAGGAGGGGAAAATGGCATACACCGCCAAGGACTACACGAGACTTATCGGTATGGAGGGTTTCAGCCAGACCCTTTTAAACAACCACTTTACGCTTTATCAGGGCTATATCACCAATACCAATAAACTAACTGATATTCTGGCGTCGATGTTGAAAGAGGGCAAAACCGCCGCTCCGGAATATGCCGAGCTAAAACGCCGTTTTGGATTTGAGTTCAACGGCATGCGCCTCCACGAATACTACTTTGAGAACCTTGGCGGCAAAGACGCTCTGGATAAATCCGGCGCCCTGGCTAAAAAACTCGCTGCTGCCTTCGGCAGTTATGATGCATGGGAGCAAGATTTTAAAGCAACCGGCGCTATGCGCGGCATCGGCTGGGTGGTGCTTTATCAGGACGATGTCACTGGCACCCTATTCAATCAGTGGATTAACGAGCATGAGGTAGGTCATCCGGCCGGTTGTAAACCTTTGCTGGTTATGGATGTCTTCGAGCACGCTTACATGATTGACTATGGGCTCAAGCGCGCCGACTACATAGCGGTGTTCTTTAAAAACATCAATTGGAAAGCGGTAGAAAACCGGATAAAATAATATACGCTCGGCCAAACACCGATAAAGCTAGATATGAATAAACAGGGTTTTTATCTCTTTTTCTTTGTCAGCATCCTGCTTAATAAATCCCGCAATTGCTTAACGCTGTAAGGCTTGGCGATAACAGCTTTAAATCCGTATTTCTTGTAGTCGGAC
>CAYGVP010000185.1:0-3168 GCA_964353385.1 uncultured Dehalococcoidaceae bacterium | reverse complement strand
CAAGTCCGGTGCCCTTGCCGATTTCCTTGGTGGTAAAGAACGGGTCGAAAATCCTTGGCATGATTTGCTTCTTAATACCGCATCCGTTATCACTAAATATGATATTGATATGGTTATTTATACGTTGTGTCGAGATAGTGATGATGCCCGGGCGATTCACTTCTTTAATCGCCGCTTCAGCGTTGGAGATGAGGTTTAAAAAGACTTGCTGTAATTGCCATTGGTCCACAGGTATAGATGGCAGGTTTTCTTCAAGGTTTGTCACTATAGTAATATTACTAATCTGCTCTTCAAATTCACGCAGCTTTAAAACGTCTTTAACTACCACATTTACCGAACATTGGCTGTTTTCTCCTGTTTTATTGCGGGCAAAGAGGAGGACATTTTTCACAATACCGGCCGCTCGTTTAGCTTCAGTATTAATACATTCGAGGTCCTCTTTATGCTCGCTTGATAAATTACTGTGCATCAGTATTTGAGATAACGCCAAAATACTTGTCAGAGGATTGTTTAGTTCATGCGCCAGACCAGCCGCCATTTCTCCGATAGAAGCCAGCCGGTCGGTGAGGTAAAGCTTTTCCTCCTCCTCCCTTTCTTTGGAAACATCGGAAAAGGAAAGCAGTGTGCGTTCTCCGTCCATTTTCACGATAACGCAGTCGATTATTTTCTCCAGCTCATGTACCTGGTACCTGAATTCCAAGGTTTTTTCCCCGGTCTCTCTGCCTTTCACTGCCTTGTGAAGGTCGAAAAATTGTTCTTCAGGGAATATATCGGCAAGCGTTCTATTTTTATGCGGCCTGCTATTAAGATGAAAAATTTTATACAGGGCTTTGTTGGCAAGAAGTATATTCTCTTTATCATCTATGACGAGGACTCCTTCCGGCATAGTAGCCAGAATGCTATCGAACATTTTTTTATGTTCTTGCAGTTTCGCTTCTGCCTCTTTTTGTTTGGTAATATCCATAGCTGCGGTAAGCATGCACGATTCGCCGTTGATGCTTAGAATATCCGCCGAACATAGCCAGGTGCGTATATCACCGTATTTTGTTCGAGCGCTGTGTTCAATGCTTCTTATTTTGCGGTTATCTTTCAGGGCTTGTACCATTCTCTCCGCTTCTTCAGGGTGTGCCCAGATATTCAATTCTTCCGTGGTGTGTCCGATTAGTTCTTCGCGCGTATATTTCAGGCAATTGACGTAACTATCATTCACTTCGATGTATTTTCCATCGCGGAGACTCGTAACAGCCATGATATCCGGGCTGGAGTGAAAGATGAGGTCACGGGCATTTTCTGCTAAGAGATGGAAAAAATCGTTGCTATTATATAAAGGTGTATATATTTTAGTTTTACCAATATCAAAAGATGCTCTTTTATCCTGGCCGTTTTGAATCTCCAGGTTGGCATTATTCATTCCTTGCCACCTTCCCAAACGTAATTACTGAACGGAACAACATATGTTTTCGCTGGAATTCTTGCCATGTGGCAAAAATATAACACCGCAGCTATAAATATCTGGTTAATTTTACGTAATTTGGTGTAAACGATTTGTAAATATTCTGCCCATTAAGTAATAGGACTAAAGTAGCGTTTTTCCCGTTTTTGACAATAAATCCCACCGAGCCCATAACAAAAACGTTCCAGCAGAATTACTTATGTAGAGGATTTTTTTGAAAGTTGTAACCCTAAAAGACGATCGGTTGTATCCCGATTCGCCTATCAGCGGTGTCGTAGTGGTGGTCAATAATGAAGGATAGCTTAGTAAAAACGGGATGGCGAAACCATGCTCTAAACCGTATCTTCGGTAAAAGCCATTATATCGTCTATCTTATCCGCGTCGCAGAAAAGCATCACCAGCCGGTCGATACCGAGCGCTATTCCGCCGCACTCGGGCAGGTTCTCCACCGCTTCGAGAAATTTCTCCGGCATCGCCATCTGCTGTCCCCGTTCGCGCCTGATACGCTCTATCGCTTCCCGGAAGCGTTTTGCCTGTTCTGCGGCATCGGTCAGTTCGCTGTAAGCGTTGGCCAGTTCCAGCCCCCCGATAAATATTTCCGCACGCTCGGCTACCGATGGGTTGTCCGGTTTGAGCTGCGCCAGCGAAGCCTGGGCTGCGGGGTAATCTATGAGTATGGTAGGACGGGTTTTAGAGAAACTCGGCAGCACTTTTTCCACGAAGTCCATATCGAATTTGAAAGAGTCGTGCTCGGCAAGGGGGTCCCAGCCGGCGGCTTTGATATAGGCGTCTCTAACGGTCACTCTCGGCCAGGGCAGGCTGATATCTATATCCTGTCCCCGGTACTTTACTGTTTTTTTCATCCCGAGCTTCTTTGCTATCCTTGCCACCAGCTTCTCCGTATCCCGGACGATTTTCAGGTAGTCGGCGCCATGGCGGTACCACTCCAGCATGATAAACTCCGGGTTGTGCCACCGTCCTCTTTCCCCCTTGCGGAAGCAGTGACTGAACTGGAATATTTTATCGTAGCCGGCCGCCAGCAAACGCTTCATGTGCAGCTCTGGAGAGGCCGCTAAAAGCCAGTCTTCAGTCTCAAAAGGGACAATGAATACCTCCGGAGCGATGGCGGGAGCGCGGATAGGCGTTTCTACCTCTAGGAAGTCCTGCTCTTGGAAAAAATCGCGGATGGACTGAATAATTAATGACCGCCGCTTTAAATTAGGTTCCAGGCGGGCGAGTCTCTTTGGCTCATCCTCTGGCATATCTCACTTGCCGGTGGCAACGCGTTCCACGTAGTTGCCGGTACGTGTGTCTATCTTGATAACGTCCCCCACTTTAATGAAGGAGGGCGTATCGACGCGGTAGCCGGTCTCAACAACGGACGCTTTCATCTGCGGGGTGATGGTGGCCGTCTTGGTGGATAACTCGGTTTCGATTACTTTAAGGTCGATGGTTATCGGCAGGGTAATATCGATTGGCTCGTCACCCATCATCAGCATCACCACTTCCATGCCGTCTTTAAGGAAGTTCTTTTTAATGCCGAGCAGTTTTTCAGAGAGGCTGTGCTGTTCGAAGGTCTTGGAGTTCATGAACACGTACTGGTCGCTTTCGCGGTAGAGGAACTGCTCTTCCTCTGTGGTCATCTGCGCGGTGTCGAGTTTTTCGCCGGAGCGGTAGGCACGTTCCGTGACGCCGCCGTCGCGCATATTCTGGAG
>CAYGVP010000184.1:0-3184 GCA_964353385.1 uncultured Dehalococcoidaceae bacterium | reverse complement strand
AGCTCCGGACACTCTGGTATGGAAAACCATGTCTCCAGTCCCGTCGCCTGTTGTCGACTTCTCCGGGAAAAAGCGTCCGCCTCATGAGAAAGTTTTTGACGGATATAAGAAGTCTCCCATTGGTGCATTGACTTCTCATCGGCGAAGTGCATTACTACATGATGCAGTCCGGTCTTTCCCAGTGTCGGAACGAGGATGGTAACGCCCGTATTGCCCGGCGCTTCCCTCGCTGCTTCGGTAAGCTTTTTTACCCACTCATCATATTGGCGCTCATGCCCCGGGTTTACAACACGGCTCACTACCACCGTAACTGTTTTTCCCTCACCGGGCACGATTATATCTTGTTCATCTTTTGAGTCTTGTACCATATCGTTGCCTCCCTCTTCGGTAAAATCCTCTTCTGTTTCAGGCTCTTATTATCATTATATCCTACGACCTGAAAACGGAACAAACAACTCCTGAAAATCACTTAACATAACTCTAAAACGGCTCCGCTCGTGTTTAGCCTCGAGTCGTTTCCTAAAAAATTGCAGGCATAGAAATTTGTCTCAATAGGATGGTAGAATAACTACGTATATATATATAAGAAAGGTTAGCTATGACCGCACCTGTCAGAGTACGTTATGCCCCCAGCCCCACCGGCTTCCCTCACGTGGGAGGTATCCGTACGGCTCTATTCGACTGGCTGCTGGCTAGGCACAGCGGTGGCCGGTTTATCCTCCGTATTGAGGATACGGACGTCGCCCGCACGGTATCTGGCGCCTTGGAAGCCAATATGGATGGACTAAAGTGGCTGGGACTCTACTGGGATGAAGGACCGGAAGTCGGCGGAGATTACGGACCATATTTTCAATCACAGCGGCTGGAGCTTTATAAACAAGCTGCCGAGCGACTTGTAGCACAGGGAAATGCCTACTATTGCTATTGCCCCCCCGAACGCCTCGACACAATGAGAAAAGAGCAGGAAGCTCGCAAACAGCCGCTTGGCTATGACCGTTTCTGCCGGGAGCTAACTCCTAAAGAAAAAATAGCGAAAGAAGATGCCGGCATCAAGCCGGTGGTGCGTTTCAAAGTCCCTTTGGAAGGCCAAACCCGCTTTCACGACCTTATTTACGGGGATGTGGTCTTCGAGAACAAAAACATCGATGACTTTGTGATGCTGAAGTCGGATGGATATCCTACATATCACCTCGCTAATGTCGTTGATGACCATGCCATGAAAATCTCCCATATCATCCGCGGAGAGGAATGGTTATCCAGCACTCCTCGTCACCTGCTTATGTATCAAGCCCTTGGCTATGAGCCGCTGCAGTATGTTCATACGCCGTTGATACTCGGGCCGGACCGCGCCAAACTAAGCAAACGCCATGGGGATGTTTCTATCCTTGAGTACCGCGAGCAGGGATACTTGCCGGAAGCAATGTTCAATTTCTTGGCCCTGATTGGTTGGTCGCTGGATGATAAAACGGAAATTATTACTCGCCAGCAATTCGTGGAAAACTTCTCGCTGGAGAGAATCAGTAAGACAGCGGCTATCTTCAATAAAGAAAAACTCGACTGGATGAACGGCGTCTACATCCGCAGCTTGTCCGTTGAAGAGTTAATGAACAGGGTATTTCCATTCATGGAAAAGGAATTACCGCAAGAAGTCAAGCGACCTTTAGATATTAATTACATACAGCAAATCATGCCTCTGATACGGGAGAGGATAAATACTCTGAAAGATGCGGCTGCCTATGCTGACTTCTTCTTTGTTGATAAGCTGGAATATGAAGCTACGATGCTTATAGGCAAGAAGATGACCGCAGAAACCGCATTAGCGGCTTTGAAAGGCGCGGAAGAAAAACTATCCTCGCTGGAGAGCTTTAACCGTGATTTGTTGGAAGATACTCTCAGGCATCTCGCCGACGATTTGGGGATAAAAACGGGACAGTTTTTTAATCTGCTGCGGGTGGCTGCCACCGCTCGTGATGCTACGCCGCCGCTTTTTGAAACGATGGCTGTATTAGGTAAAGAAAGATGCCTGAAGAGAATAAAGGTTGCAATATCCAAGCTGAGTAATAATTGAAATTCGTCAGATAGAATGTAAGGTAGCGAGAGGACAATATGAACACGACTAATTCAAAAACACCAGACGATTTTATCCGTGATATTGTCCGCCAGGACCTTCTGACTAACAAGTTCGGTGGATGGGTGCATACCCGGTTTCCGCCGGAGCCCAACGGCTATCTCCACATTGGGCACGCCAAAGCCATCTGGATTAGTTTCAGTATCGCCGAGGAATTTGGCGGCCTTAACAACCTGAGATTCGATGACACCGATCCTTCCAAGGAAGAGCAGAAGTATGTCGACGCGATCATACGTGATATTCACTGGCTTGGATGGGATTGGGGAGACCGCCTGTATTTTGCCTCGGACTACTTTGAGCAAATGTATGAATATGCTGTGCAGCTTATCAAGAAAAGCAAGGCATACGTTGATGAGTTATCTCCCGATGAAATCAGGGAATATCGTGGCACCTTAACTGAACCGGGCAAGCCGAGCCCTTATCGGGAACGGCCGATAGAAGAAAGCCTTGATTTATTTAAACGCATGCGGGCCGGGGAATTCCCTGACGGCTCATATGTTCTCAGAGCGAAGATTGATATGGCTTCCCCCAACATGAATATGCGTGACCCGGTCATGTACCGCATCCTGCATGCCATACACCCGCATACGGGTGATAAATGGTGTATCTATCCGATGTATGACTGGGCCCATGGTATAGAAGATTCCATCGAAGAGATTACCCATTCCCTCTGTTCGCTGGAATTTGAAGACCACCGTCCTCTGTATGACTGGTTTTTGGATGAATTGGGAATCTATCATCCTCAACAAATTGAGTTTGGAAGATATAGTTTAAGCTACACCGTGACGAGTAAACGTGTACTCCGGCCGCTGGTGGAGGAAGGACGATTAAGCGGCTGGGATGACCCGCGCATGCCGACCCTTTCGGGATTGCGTCGCCGCGGCTACACGCCGGAAGCTATCAGGGTTTATTGTGAGAGTAGTGGTGTCGCTAGGTACAACACCACTTTGGACATCGCCTTCCTGGAACATTGCCTCCGCGAGGATTTGAATAAACGGTCGCCGCGGGTTATGGGTGTGCTGCGTCCGCTGCGCCTGGTAATTGACAACTATCCGG
>CAYGVP010000183.1:0-3186 GCA_964353385.1 uncultured Dehalococcoidaceae bacterium | reverse complement strand
TCAAGGGCGGCGTCGATGCTCTTTACGTCACCCGACCTCAAAAAGAACGTTTTACAGACAAAGAGCAAGGGCAGAATGGAAAGAAATACCCCGTGGTGGATAAGAAGCTGCTTCAAGACAAAGTTTTCAGAAAAACGCTGGTTATGCACCCCCTTCCCCGCGTCGATGAACTGGCTTATGACATTGATAATGATGAACGGAGCATGTATTTCAAACAGGCTGCCCGCGGCGTGCCGGTACGTATGGCGCTCCTGGCTACCTTCCTTGGTGCTAAAGAGGTGGCTATTCCCGATATAGAATCGCCGAAGCCGGTTTCTTACCCTTACTATCAGGGGCTACCGAGTCCGGTCTGCCCCAATCCCAGATGTGTTTCGATTCAACCGACCGAAACAAAGTATCTCAAACCAAGCTTCAAAATAGTGAAAATTAATCCTCTTACACTTCGCTGTGCATATTGCGAGCACGGCTTCGAGCCAAAGTTTGTAGCCAGCACGGACTGGCATGAGCATAAACTGGATTCTAAAAAATACCACAGCGCCGATAGTCACTGGGCAAAGTTTATCCATCCGGAGAACCTGATTGTCTTTAATACGGAGGAAGAAGCCCAGGCTCACGGCTATAAGCCGAGTCACTTTACGGGAGGTCACCGCTAGTAGTGATAAGGTAAGCAAAATGCGGACTTACAATTGCGCAAGAGTGTATGTCGGGGATTATTCAACTGGATATATTGCTTTTATGCCAAAAGATGACACCTATAAAGCAGGAAGTTGTGGATACACGGTTGTGCGCGGTAGCACATTAGTTAAAAAATTAAGACCAGTAAAAGTACGAGGAGCACAAGATTCCGAGGGAAATGATAAATATCATACACTTCAAGCGTTCACTCTATACCCTTCAACAGACACAGCAATTGTTCGCATTTGGAATATTAAAGGTAGCCAATTATTAAAACTTCAAAAAGGTTTACGAAGCAATATTTTTAAAATGAGGCTTTAAGAATGTCGAATACTCTACTCATCCGTGGCGGGCGGATTATCGACCCGGCGCAGGAAATAGATAAGACTGCGAGTCTACTAATTAAAGATGGAAAAGTATCCTGGCTGGGCGACGGCGCTCCGCCCGAAGAAGACTACGCTATTCTGGATGCCAAAGGACTGATTGTCTGCCCGGGGTTTATCGACCTGCACTGCCACCTGCGGCAGCCGGGCAACGAGGAGAAGGAAACAATAGCTTCAGGAACATGGGCGGCGGCGCGGGGCGGCTTTACGACCGTCTGCTGCATGCCCAATACCAACCCTCCGCTGGACAACGAGGCGATGCTGAACTACGTGCGAACGGTGGCGGCGAGGGAGGGCATCATCCGGGTTTTCCCCATCGGCTGCGTGACTATCGGGCGGAAGGGTGAAGAGCTTGCCGACCTTAACGAGCTGGAAATGAACGGGGCGGTGGCTTTCAGCGACGACGGCTCGCCGGTGAGCAACAAGGACATCATGCGCGCGGCTTTAGAGTACAGTCGGGACTTTAACCGGCCGATAATCGACCACTGCGAGGATATTACATTAACTAAAGGCGGGCAGGTCAATGAGGGGGTCGTTTCTTTAGAAATGGGACTAAAAGGAATGCCCACCGCCGCCGAGGAACAAATCGTTAAAAGGGATATCGAACTGGCTAAAGAGACGGGCGGGCATCTGCATATCGCCCATGTGAGCACCGAGGGCTCGGCAGACCTGATACGCGCCGCTAAAGAAGAAGGGGTGCACATTACCGCCGAGGTCACGCCCCACCACCTCACCCTGACCGAGGAGGACGTGCTAAAGTACGGCACGCTGGCGAAGGTCAACCCGCCCTTAAGGACGAAGAAGGACGCCATCGCTTTATTAAGGGCTTTGAACGACAGCGTTATCGATATCGTCGCGACCGACCACGCGCCGCACGCTAAAGCCGATAAAGAGGGTGAGTTCTCCAAGGCGGCCTTCGGCATCAGCGGGCTGGAAACGGCTTTAGGGTCTTTAGCAGGGCTGATTCTTAAGAGCGAATTGAGCCTGAATAACATGATTGCCGCACTTACCGTCGGTCCGGCGCACGTGCTGGGGTACGAAAAGCTGGGCACTTTAGAGACAGGCGCGCCGGCGGATATCTGCATCTTCGACCTGCACAGGGAGTGGACGGTAGATACGGACAAGTTAGCCTCTAAAGGGAAGAACACGCCGCTGGCGGGGCGAACGCTTAAGGGCAAAGTAATGGCGACGCTATACATGGGGAGGGTGGTATTCTTAGAAGAGGGGATGAGGGTAGAGTAAAATCAAAAATTAAAAATTAAAAATGGGGGGAGAAAAGGGTATAATACGTTTGTCATTCTGGCGCAGGCCAGAATCCATTTAGAATTTCATATTATGACTGACATTATACATGGATTCCAGCCTTCGCTGGAATGACAGGTAACGTAAGGGAGATAAGAGAGGGATTTAAAGGGGGCTTGCACTGAGCGGAGCGAACGTGTGAGGTAAAGAAAGATGAAAATAGTAAAGGAGGATAGCTGATATGAAAAAATGGATGTACGTAACCTTAATTGTACTGTTTCTTTTAATAGTTAGCGGATTGGCGATGTCATGTGCACTAGTAACATCACCAATAGTAGGTAAATGGCAAGATACCAAACAGAAGAGCTATTTTGAGTTTACTAGTGACGGAAATATTATACTAGATGATGGTACAAACATTGTTTCAGGCAAGTACGAACTTACTGGAAATGGGTACATTAACGTAAGTTTAGGAGGTATACCAGGTAATTTTTATACATTATTTGATGCACACACATGGAAATTTCAAATCTCCAATGATTTGATGACAATACAAGCAGGAACTCAGACTTTAACCCTTAAGCGAGTCCAATAAACCATGCCACTATTTGATGGTGGAACATAGGAGGTGAAGTAAAGAAAGTATGGACAAAGAAAGAAGAGAAATATTGCTAAAAGAATATGAAGCCTGCCAACAAGGTAATCAAGCACAAATATCAAGGTACTGGACCATAGTAAGTATTTTCATTTCAATTAATATTCCTATCATAAGCGGCCTTGGAATTTGGGCACTATCAAATACAGACTTTATTAATCAAATAACAAATACAAAAAACTTCTTAATTATATTACCCATATTATTATTAATTTTAGGATTTTCTTTTAT
>CAYGVP010000182.1:0-3196 GCA_964353385.1 uncultured Dehalococcoidaceae bacterium | reverse complement strand
GGTGTCAGGATCGGGATTCATTCTGGGGAGGTCACCAAGAGCAAACGGGCTGAATACGACGTGATCACCGGGGATACCGTGAATACGGCTGCCCGTATGGAACAAAACGCCAAGGTTGGGACCATCCTTGTCTCTGAGGCAACGCGGATATTGGCCGGCGATCATTTTGTCTATGAGGTTTGTCCGGATGTGCAAGCGAAAGGCAAGGCTGAGCCGATTAAAGCATTCATCGTCAAAGGCAAAGCTCCACGTAAGGATAAATGGCTGCGATCAAGGCTGACGGCGAAGACCCAGTTCGTGGGGCGACAGCCGGAGATGCAAATTCTTTATCGTGTCCATGAACAATGTTGTCATCCGCAAGAAACACGTGGAAGAGAAAGTGACTCCGGAAAGCCGGACGATCCCTCTGTCCTTGCCTTGGATTCTGGACATTCAAAAAATAAAAATGACTTTTTTCCAGGCGCTGAAAGTCCTTTTTCGGGAGCATTTCCAAAACATATGATCATGGCCCTCCGAGGCGAAGCCGGCGTAGGCAAATCACGGCTCGTACGGGAATTTATGAATGAAGTATTGAACAAAGATCAAGTCTTAAAAGGTACGGCCGTGAGCTTCGCCCCCCGGCCTTATGAGATGTTGATCTCGATGCTGATGGATAGTCTGGGAATTTCTGCTCTAGGAACGGATAACAAAGAAACATTTGAAGCATTTCTCGGGAGCCTTACCGAGTATCTTGAAGATTCCACAGAGCTCGAAAAAGGAATCCCGATGTTCGGCCTTCTTTTAGGAATTCCCTATGACGATCTTCGACTCAAGCATCTCAAGCCGGATCAATTACAAAAAGAAATTTTTATTGCCTTCAAAGCCTTTATCGAAGCGATGTCAGCCAAAGCCTATAGACTTCATAACCGGCCATTGGTGCTGATATGGGAAGACTTTCATTGGGCCGACGAACCTTCCAAAGAAGCGTTGAGGTTTCTCGTTGGCAATGGCAAGACGCCACTGCCCTTGATGATCATAATCCTCTCGCGACTCGATCAAAGCCTTCCTCGAGTTTCGGATCGATGCGCCGCGATAAGAGAGCTTTGTTTGAAGCCTCTCGCCTGCACAGATGAATCGGCTCTGATTCAAGGAATACTGGGCGATATCCTTATTCCCGAAAATATCAGGGCGATGATCCGTGAGCGGGCTTCAGGCAATCCTTATTATATTGAAGAACTTATCCATCATTTGATCGATCGAGGACTGATCGTCGAAAAGAACAGCCAATGGCAATTTGTTAATCGAGCAGATATCACGGATATCCCTATTTCTCTGAGAAGTCTGCTGATGGCGCGGATCGATGCCTTGGAGGAGCGGGCGAAAAAAACACTCCAGCACGCATCTGTTCTCGGGCCTGAGTTCTTTTATCAAGAACTGAAATGGATCGAGAATCGGCTTGGTGACGAGTCTGATCCAAAACCCTCTCTTGATGATTTGGTGATTTTATCTTTTTTGATTCTCCAGTTATCTGATTCAAATGCGAAATCCGCAGACCTGACCTATGACTTCAGGCATATTCTCGCTCGGGACGTCGCCTACGAATCCTTATTGTATTGGAATCGCAAAATCATCCATCGCCTTTCTGCAGAATTTATAGAAAAGCATTATGCCGACAGCCTGGAAATCCGTGCCTTTGAGCTCGGCGAGCATTGGCTGGCGTCTGGAAATTCAGAGAAGGCGGCCAAATATTTTTATAAAGCCGGAGAACAGAGTCAAAAATCATATGATAACATAAGGGCGCTCCAGGCCTTCTCGAAAGCCATCGGACTTGCGCTTGACGATGACAGCCGGAAGAGCCAGATTTTGAGAGCCCGCGGCAATGTTTATCGCTTCATCGGCCGCATACCGGAAGCGAAAGAGGATTTGAAACAGAGTCTCGATATTGCCGGAAAACTCAAGGATCATAAAGAGGAAGCGGACTCCATCCTGGCTTTCGGCAGTCTGTTCTGCCAGCAAGGCCTCTATGAAGAGGCGCTGCCGTATTTTGAGCAGGCCCTGAGACTCATGCATATGGTCCGTGATTGGAGGGGAGAAGCCGGCGCAATTTTCCAAATGGGCAATGTCCATTCTTATCAAGGTCGATATGGATTGGCCCTTGAATGCTTTAAAAAGGTTTTAAAGATATACCAAGAGAAAGAGTTGCGGCAGGAGGAAGCGAGCACTCTTGTAGGGCTCGGGATCATTTATGGTCAGCAAGAACAATTTGAAGAAGCGCTTGACTGCTACCACCAATCTCTGGCCATCAGCCAGGAAATTGGTGACCGGTTGGCCCAGATGACAATCCATAATAATATCGGGATTCTCCATCAGATCCAGGGGCGGTATGACCTGGCTCTGCAAGATTATCAGCAGTCTTTAGCCTTGAGTCAGGAGATCGGTGATCGATTGGCGATGAGTTCAACCATGGCTAACAGAGGAATCATCTATATGGAACAATGCCAACCTGACGATGCTCTGCTGTTGTTTCTGAAGGCGCTTTGGATAAAAAAAGAGATCGGAGATCAATGCGGCGAAGGGGTCGTCTTGAGCAATATGGGAAACGTCTATTTTTTCAAAGGACTCTTTGGAGACGCCTTGAGATTCTATGAACAGGCCGTGGCGATTTTTTTGAAAATCAAGATGAAAAACCAAGCCGTCCTCACACAGGCCATGCAGGCCAGAGCTCTCTTAGAGGCCGGTGAATCCTTGAGAGCGATTGAACTTTCTGAACAAGCGATTCAGGCTCTCCAAGAAACAGAAGCCGATCCCATGAGCCGTGCTTTAGATCCTGAACAAATCTATTTCACTCACTATTTCGTCTTGAGTCGTGGGAGAAGCAAGGACGCCACTCCATATCTTGAAAAAGCTTATTCCCTTCTTAAACAGCGATTGGATAAAATCAAAGATCCCGAGGGCCGTCGAGATATGGCCAACAACGTTTTTAACCGACCGATTCTGGACGCCATAGACAAAGATCCGGGATAGACGGACCTTTTCATCGGGAATGAGGCGTTTTAACTTGTGTCTAAAGCCGTCCGGAGGATCTGGGAAACGGCTCTCCATGACCTATCTCCCGGCCGTATCCGCAATTCCTAATCTTTGATATACCGCAGGCTCCTCGGCTCTTTTTCCATGTGATAGACGATCATGGCCTGGAGGCTTTTTTGGATGCCCTTGA
>CAYGVP010000181.1:0-3240 GCA_964353385.1 uncultured Dehalococcoidaceae bacterium | reverse complement strand
ACCTGCTGCCTTTCTTCGGGGTAGTGCATGTGGGCTATATCCCCAACGATGAGGGGCGTATCGTCGGCATCAGCAAACTGGCCAGGGTAGTGGAGACAATCGCCCGCCGCCCGCAGGTGCAGGAGCGTATGACCACGGAAATTGCGGATACGATTTATAACGGACTAAAAGCTAGCGGCGTTGGGGTGGTCATACAGGCGGAACACATGTGCATGATTATGCGGGGCATCAAGAAGGCGGGCAGTAACGTTATCACTTCGGCATTAAGGGGCACTTTCCGCTCCAAGGCGGCCAGCCGCGCCGAGTTCTTCTCATTAATTCAGGGGAAGTAAACATTATATCTGATATTCACGTACAAGGCTGATATATTGGTGGCTGTTCATGTTTGTTACATATTACTGTGATGTAGATAGGTCTAATAAATAAAAATAGATGACCTTCAGCCAAGATATCAATTCTCTCACCATTTCTAGTTATACAATAATTCTTAAGCCGTACACTTTTCTTCGGTACAAGAGAACCATCAGACTGCTCTTCATAAGTTCCTGAAGTAAAAACTGGGATAGCCCTAATATCAAATGCACCTTTGATTATGGAAAAGGCATAAGGAGCACCTTCATCAAGGTCATCGAACAATAAAGCGACTTGAATTACATCATTGCCTATAGGGGTCACAGAGTAAACGACTTCTTCAGCGTTCCCCAAAACATGAGATGCCAGATTATGGGTTGCAAGCCATAGCACTTTCTTGGCAATTGAATCAGTCTGCCACCATTCTGATGTCGTTTCTTCAGCGATTGGTTTCCAAGTTATCTCTGGAATTTGCGAAGTAGGAAGAGCGTCGAGGAATACCGGTGAGCCAGTTTCTTCCCCTAATGAGAATGAAGCTGTAGAAATACGAAACAACTTGGACCGTAACGCATGTATACCCATCTCATCCCTGAAAATGGTTATTGATGGAGTCGTCACGCTGTCTTTTGGAAATTGCCCTTTGAACGTATTCACGTGTAATGCTAGTTGCGCAATGTTGGGTTCCTCCCAAGTTGTTATGCTAAATGCTAATTCCCGTGATTCTGTTTGCCTTAATATTTCCTCACCTTTAGAGGTAAATATTATCTTGGGCGGTGGCCCAGAGTTGAATTCCGCCATTTCAGGATTCAACAGGATATCTGCAAATGATGGCCAAACATTCATGTGCAGCTTTATTTCAATTTCTGCTCTGTTAATAACGTGTACAAACGCATCATTTTCCTGCAGATGCCCCCAAAATGGTGACATTCTTAAGGTGTTTCTTACTTGTTTAATGTTGTCTTCACCAAGCAATTGACGAACGAACAATTCTCTCTGTATTTCTTGTTTACTAACTTCCCTTGTTGTGTCTGGGCTTGTGTATAGGAACACTGGTATCTCTCTGGGATAGCCAGTTATTCTTTGAAAATCATCTGGACCTTCGGTAGTAAGCTTATCTAATATTTTAATCCTGTTTATTCTTTGCCGATATGACACGTTATTAAGGTAGGTGGGGTTTTTTGCTGTAATTTCTGTTAATATTTTTTGCCAGTTATGCTTTTTCAGACCTTGCGCCAGTTCTCCTCTATTAAAAGCAGAAGTAATTGCTGTCTTAGCGTAGGCTTCTTTTTCGGTGAATATTGCTGGGGCTAAATGCGAATTGTCTTTTCCGTGTTCAATTTGTTGAATCAGAACTGCACTTGGATGTGGCTGCTCGTACAATATTTTTCCCAAAGCCACGCTCACCACCATGTCCGGTAGGGCTATGAGCGCCACTTCTCCACGCTCATTTACACATAAATACAAATCAGTTCCGGGTAGTATTTGATTGTATGTTGTGCAAATAAGTAACCAAATACACTTGTAATCTAGTTCGGGCATTTCTCTACTATCTCTGTTGGGTTCTAACGAATTGGTGTAGCTCTTGGTATCTTCTTTGTCGTATTTACCGAATCTCCATAATTTCATAAAATTAATTACGGATGGTAATTAACCATCCTTCATCAATGGGTGGTTAAAGTTAGTAAAGTATAGCAAAAGATGATTGCATATGCAATAGGATTTATCAATACATCAAAAAACGAACGAATAAGCAGTCTTGCTAGATGTGAGATTGCTGAAAATCAATGATTATTAGAGAGTAGATCAGGTAATTTTAAACATCCAGATTGGCGTACTTGGCGTGCGCCTGGATAAAGGCCTTACGCGGCGGGACATCGCCGCCCATCAGCATCTGGAAAGTCTCATCCGCCTTGGCGGCATCCTCGATATTGACCTCTAGGAGAGTGCGGTTGGCCGGATTCATGGTGGTCTCCCAGAGCTGTTCCGCGGTCATCTCGCCCAGACCCTTGTAACGCTGTATTTCAACCTTCTTGGCAGTGCTGTTTTTCAGCGTCTCGTTTTTTTCCTGTTCCGTGTATACCCATTTAACACCCTCGCTGGTCTTGATGCGGTATAAAGGCGGCTGGGCGATGAACAGGTATTTAGCGTTGATGAGCTTGGTCATATGGCGGAAGAAAAAGGTGAGCAAAAGAGTGCGTATGTGTGCCCCGTCAACGTCGGCATCGGACATTAATATTACTTTATGGTAGCGAACTCTCTCCGTGTCGAACTCCTCGTCGAGCCCTGCGCCGATGGCGGTAATCATGGTGCGTATTTCCTCGTTAGCCAGCATTTTATCTGGCGGGGCTTTTTCCACGTTAAGAATCTTGCCGCGGAGAGGTAATATCGCCTGGAAACGGCGGTTGCGTCCCTGCTTCGCCGACCCTCCGGCGGAATCGCCCTCAACCAGATATAACTCGCATTGCTTCGGGTCTCTCTCCGAACAATCCGCCAGTTTGCCGGGCAGCGTTCCGGAGTCCAGTCCGCTTTTCCTGATGATAAGGTCGCGCGCCTTGCGGGCGGCTTCCCTCGCTCTGGCGGAGGTGATGCATTTTTCAAGGATTTTCCTGGCATCATCGGGGTGTTCTTCCAGGTAGAGCGCCAGGCCTTCATTAACAGCGCTCTCAACCTGGCTTTTTATCTCGATATTGCCCAGTTTGCCCTTGGTCTGTCCTTCGAATTGCGGCTCGGAAAGCTTGACGCTGATAATAGCGGTCAGACCTTCGCGGACATCCTCGCCGGTCAGGTTGGGGTCGTCCTCTTTAAGTATCTTGGCTTTCTTGGCGTAATCGTTAAGGACGCGGGTGAGGGCCGAGCGGAAGCCGGTCAAATGCGTGCCGCCGTCGACCG
>CAYGVP010000180.1:0-3248 GCA_964353385.1 uncultured Dehalococcoidaceae bacterium | reverse complement strand
CCCGTCATTCCCGCGAAAGCGGGAATCCAGGGGAAGGAGACGGATTTATGAATATTGTTGTTACACCACCCACTGCCCAAGAGAAAATGCCTCCAGATTATTGCCATGAATGGGCAATTCAATTTTTACAGTGTAAGAGTGAACTAAATATTCCAAGTCCTAGTGAAAATTCACCAATTCCTTATTATCTGTTGTGTCATGCAATTGAGCTTGAGATTAAATCAAGGCTTTCAAAAACCATAGATTGGAAAACACTTAAAAACGAGTACGGTCATAACTTGATTAAGCTATATGACAAGTTGGAATTTTCTGATAAATTACTTGATAGTAAAGAAAAAGAAGAATTGAAAAAAGCAAATATCGTTTATATGAACAAAGGTTTTGAGTATATTCTTCCTTTTGATAAAGTAACAAAAAATAAAGATATCCACAACTGGAATTACTAGATTCCATAGCAAAAAGAATGATAAAACCTTAATAATAGTGGAATACGAAAAAGAAAACTTAGAAAGAGCGCACTAATATGAAAACCGCCATTCAGATTGATTTCGACGGCACAATAACCGAGGAAGACGTTAGTTTTCTCCTGCTGGATACGTTTGTTGGCAGCAGCTGGCGTAAGTATCTTGATGAATACAGTTCCGGGAAAATCTCGGTCGGCGCTTTCAATAAAAAAGTCTTCGGTATGATGATAGCTGATAGAAAAACCATGACTGAATTCGTCTTAAACAACCCCCATGTGAAGGTGCGCCCGGGTTTTAAAGAATTCATTGATTATTGTAAATATAATGGCATCGAAGTGGTCATCGTCAGTAACGGACTTGCCTTTTATATCGAAGCGATGCTGGAGAAATTGGGTATTGACGGAATCGATATCCATGCGGCGGAGAATGTCTTTTCCCCAACCGGCATGAGAGTAAGGTATCTAGGACCTAACGGCAAGGAGCTGGAAACCGGCTTTAAGGAAGCTTACACCGACATGCTGTGTAAAATGGGCTATCAGGTTATTTACGTTGGCAACGGCGCCTCGGACGTAGACGCCTCACGTAAGGCACAGTACGTTTGCGCCACCGCCGACCTGCTAGAGCGCTGCCGGGCGGAAAATCTTAAATATTACCCTTTTAATGACTTCTTTGATGTCATTAAGATAATTGGGAATCTTAAGCTTGGCTAATCTAGTTTCAGTGTAATCCCTATCGGGCAGTGGTCGCTCCCCATTACCTCGGGCATGATAAAAGCATTAGTCACCGCCGAAAGCAAATTCTTGCTCACAAAAAAGTAGTCGATTCTCCACCCCACATTCCGCTCCCTCGCCCCCGACTTTAAGTCCCACCAGGTATACTGATTAGGCTCTTTAATGAAGACGCGGAAAGTGTCCACGTAACCGTGCGAAATGAATTTATCCATCCAGGCCCGCTCTTCCGGCAGGAATCCGGTATTTTTTACGTTTTCCTTGGGCCTAGCTAGGTCGATTTCTTTATGGGCGGTATTTAAATCCCCGCAGAAGATGAGTTTTCGGCCTGCATTAACCAGCGAATCGGCATAATTCAAAAAGACGTCATAAAAATCCATTTTATACGGCACCCGCTTGTTACCGGCACCGCCGTTAGGGAAATAGATATTTAACAGGGTGAACTCCGGATACTGCACCATAATAACTCTACCCTCTAAATCCACGGTTGCCTTGCCAAAGTCGTATTTGACGTCTTGCGGCTTATCGCGGGTATACACCGCCACTCCGGCATAGCCTTTTTTCTCAGGATAATTCCAGTAAACGTTATAGCCCTCAACTTCCTTAAGGTCGGCGTCCAGCTGGTCGGGCTGGGCTTTAGTTTCCTGCAGACAAAGGATATCCGGCGACTCTTTCTTTAGCCATTCCAGGAATCCCTTATTTTTTATCGCCCTTATGCCGTTAACGTTCCAGCAGAGCAGCTTTTTTTCTGGCATTTCATTGTCTCCTGTGTTAGATAGAAAATTTTTTTATTATCATACAACATTTATGAAAGAAAACTAATTCTTGCGAGGCTATCCAAACGCGGAATGTTGGTTTCTATCAATTTGAGTACCAAAGAAATTGCTTCTTCATCTTCTTGTCGAATTATCCATTGATATCTCAGAGGCCAACGTAGAATCTTGTCTCAAAAAACAATATTGGTATTCATTCCTTTGTAATACTCCTGAATAATGCACTTCCGGACTTCATTACCAATACGTACTACCCCCTCAGATTCAGACTTTTGTACGCTTTGCTCCGAATTTATTACTAATTCGCCAATGGGAAACCATACTTCACTCTTTTCTTCGCTTGATTTGATTAATTTATCAAAAAAATTTCTTTTAAAGATGTTAGTCTCAAGGGCAGCCTTCCATCTATTTTTCCCCATTTCTATTGCTTTGACATCTACTCTACTGATTACTTCGGCTAGACGTGATTTATCTGTATTTCCACGATATACAGCATAGGCCCCAACGAACAACCAGGGAAGTTGCCTATAATTATCGGAATTAGAATTGCTAACCTGTGTGCTGGTATCTAGTCGTTCTCCGCAATATCTGCACTTAATTGCGTCTGCCTTAATCTCTTCAGCGCAATAGGGACATTTTTTAATTTCAGGCATTAAATAATACCTCCTCCCTGTATTTTTTATCTTTAATCTGTATTTTTGATTTTTGAGATTTGATTTTTGATTTTTGTTTACCCCTTCTCCAGTTTGCTATCATACGTGTTTATTTATTATACTTTCAACAGGAAATAAATACCATGCAAGTCTTTACCAATCTTACTGTTGGCGGTCCCGTACTCGTATATGTTAACGACGGTAAAATCGTTCGGGTCCGCCCCCTCGTTTTAGATGATAGCGATGCTCCTTCCTGGACGATTACCGCGGGGAAAAAGAAGTTCTCGCCGCTGCGTAAGGCCTGCGTCGCTCCTTTCACTGTGGTTGAAAAAGCGCGCATCTACTCCGATATCCGCTTAAAATATCCCCTTATTAGAGAAGATTTCGACCCAAATGGTGAGCGCCATCCGCAAAATCGGGGCAAGTCCGGCTATAAGCGCATTAGCTGGGAGCAGGCTCTGGATATTGTCGTCGGCGAGATGAAAAGAATCCGCTCGGCCTATGGCCCCGAGGCTATTATGTCCCGCACCTCCTCCCATCATAACTGGGGGAACATCGGCTACCGTAACTCTGCTTGGGCACGTTTTTTTAATCTAATCGGCTTCACGGATATCCTGGATAATCCTGATA
>CAYGVP010000179.1:0-3274 GCA_964353385.1 uncultured Dehalococcoidaceae bacterium | reverse complement strand
TTCTCTTGTTGAAGGTACTACCCATAAAGGACGCCCCTTCTCCCAGGTGGGAGGATAAGAATATTTAACATAACTTTAAAAACGACTCGCTGAAGCTATTTAGCTACGAGTCGTTTCCTGGAAAAAAATATATATGGCTAAAAAAAAGCTGACCCATATGGATGACTCCGGCCGGCCCCGCATGGTGGATGTCTCCGCCAAGGGAGATACCGTCCGCGTTGCCGTCGCTAAAGGACTGGTCAGGATGCAGCCCTCCACCTTTAAAGTCATCCGGCGCGGCGGCACTGCTAAGGGCGATGTTCTCTCCACAGCGCAGTTAGCCGGCATCATGGCTGCCAAAAAGACCCCCGACCTTATTCCTCTCTGCCATCCCATTCTCATCAGCAATGTGTCCATCGCTTTTACCCCCGACGAAGCCACCAGCGCCATAGAAATCACCGCTACTGTAGAAAGCACCGGCAAGACCGGCGTGGAAATGGAAGCGCTCACCGCCGTTTCTATTACCGCCCTGGCTATCTATGATATGGTTAAAGCCATCGACCGGGGCATGAAAATAGAAAATATCCGCCTCGTTAGCAAAAGCGGCGGTAAGAGCGGGACGATAAAGCTTGAATAGAACCGTATAATGTTGTATACTAATCCACCACAGCTAAATTTTGGGGGTGCGTCATGAAACTTACTTGTCTTCAAGAAAATCTCAATCGTGGACTCGGTATTGTCGGCAGAGCGGTAGCCACCCGGACGACCCTGCCCATTACACAAAACGTCCTTCTCGCCACCGATGACGGTCGTTTGAAGCTCGTCGCCACTAACCTGGAAATGGCTATCAGTTGCTGGATTGGCGCTAAAATAGAGGAGGAGGGCTCCATTACCGTACCTGCCCGCTTGCTTACGGAATTTGTAAGCTCTCTGCCCAGCGAAAATATTACCGTAAACCTTTCGCCCCAGACCAAGACTCTGGGACTCAAGTGTGCCCGTTTTGAAGCCCGCATTAGCGGTGTTGATGCCAAGGAGTTTCCCCCTATCCCCAGTGTCGATGAGGGTACTAATACGAAGGTTGAGGTCGAAGCCTTGCGCCAGGCGATTAATCAGGTTGTTTTCGCCGCCGCCACCGAAGAATCCCGGCCTGTGCTGACCGGCGTCTGCACTCAGTTTGAAGGAAGCACGTTAACCCTTGCTGCGGCTGATGGTTTTAGGCTGGCCGTCTTTAAGATGCCCATCAAAGACAAGATAAAAGAGAAGATAGAGGTTATCATCCCCGCCCGCACTTTAGCCGAGTTAAACCGACTCATCGGTGATGACGAAGAGACCGTTAGCGTTACGCTCAATCCCAATAAGAGCCAGGTTCTTTTCCGCTTGAAGAACACGGAACTCGTTTCGCAACTGGTCCAGGGCACTTTCCCCAACTATGCCCAGCTTATTCCCAAGAGCTATAACACACGGGCAATTGTCAACGTTGCCGAGTTTCTGCGGGCGACCAAGACCGCTGCGATTTTTGCGCGTGATGGCAGCGGCATCGTCCGCCTCGTCGTTACGCCGGGCAGCGAATCGAATCCCGGCAAACTGGCTGTTTCCGCCCGCTCGGAAGAAATCGGCGATGACGTCGGCGAAATCGATGCCACGGTAGAAGGCGTCGATGCTAAAATAGCCTTTAACGGCAAGTACCTCACCGATGTCTTAAGCGTTCTCCACGAATCTCAAGTAGCTTTAGAGACCACCAACCACTCCAGCCCCGGCCTTATCCGCCCCGTGGGGACGGACAATTATACGCACGTAGTGATGCCCATGTTTGTTCAATGGTGACTAAATTCTGCTTCAAATTATTGATTTTTTGAACGAATGGCGTATCCCCCGCCAGTTTCTTGCTGGTGTCCAGCAGGTCTTTAACCGATACATCGGGGTGATTTTCCTCGAACTTTTTAAGTTCATCCTCGAATGAAGATAGCTCGTTTGCGTCTGCCGTTGAGATTATCGCACCATCCAGCGTAAAGCTGAACTGATAGCTTTTCTGGTCTGCCGTCACTTTGAGGCGTATTGATTCCAGAAGTTTCCGCTTCCTGTTAAGTTGTGCGGTAAGCTGGCTTTTATCGAGGGGTAGTATTTCTCCTGTCTCTGCTACCGAGTTTTCTTCTTCTTCAGGGTTGTAGGCAAGCTCTGACCACTTATTGACCGATACCTCGCTTAGTTTAAGTCTAAGATGGTCTGCCTGCGTAGCTTCCTTCCGGCAGTCGAGCAATGTTTTAAGTTGCCGTTCATCGTTAAGGCGTTCTAGCTTGAGCTTATTTACTGCGTCAAGGACGTAATCTTTAGTTACGGCTTCGTGAGATAGCAGGTCATAAAGCTTTCTCTCTTTGGCGGGATAGGTTTTGATTTTCTTGCGGAGCTTGTCTATCTCCTTGTTCATTTCAAGTATGATTTTATCGGGTTGCTGATGTTTTTCATCTGTAAGGGTTCTTAGCAGGGTAAGCGGACTGGATAGCATTTCAAGAACTTTATTCCATACGGCTTTCTCAAGCTCGTATGCTCTAATGTATCCGGCGTCACAGATTTTACCTCTGGTGGCGGTAGGATTCGAGCCTCGGCATTTATAGTACCTGTATCTTCCGTTCAGGGTGGTTCCGCCGATAGGCGATCCACACTTCGGGCATTTCATAAAGCCTGTGAGTAAATAGGCAGCGTTTTGTTTAACAGGTCGTGAGAGCTTGGCTTGATTGATAGCCTCGTGAGTATGTTTAAACACGTCCTCGGTAATGATGGGCGGTGTGATATCTGGAAGTAGCGTCCAGTTTTCCTCTGGCTGGGCGACAACCTTCGACTTACCAATACGCTTTGACATGCCGTAATAGGTTTTACCCGTATATGTGGGGTTGTTGACAATGCGCCTGAGAGTCAAGGGATACCATAAACCGCCCGACTTAGACCTGATTACTTGTTTATTCAATTCGATGGCGATTTTATTAAAACTGACGCCTTCCAGTGCCATTGTAAAGATTTTCTGGACTACTTTTGCCTCATACTCATTAACTGTCCTTTTGCCGGTAGTCTTATTCCAGTTATAGCCGTAGATGCCGATACCCGTCCCCTGGGGAAGTTTCCCCTCTCTGACGTGGGCGAGTTTCCCGCGCATGGTGCGCTCTCGTATCTTCTCGGCCTCCACTTTGGAAGCGAATCCTCTAATATAGCTGATGAGCTTGCCTCAGTCGGTGTTCTCGACTGTCTCGGTGACGGCTTCTAGTGTAACGTGGTTTTCTTCGAATTGTTGACTAAGCATAGC
>CAYGVP010000178.1:0-3304 GCA_964353385.1 uncultured Dehalococcoidaceae bacterium | reverse complement strand
ACATCTTTATACAGGATGTGTTGTGTTAATTTGTTCGTGATTAAATATTAGTAAATAAAATTACATTATCTATATAGGAAAATCTTCTTAAAGTATTATTGCATTACCTGATAAGTAAAGGTAAAATTACATAAATGATAAAGGTTAAAATAGAACTCGGTAAAAACAGCTATGAAATATGTATCGGTTCCGGCTTGTTGCTGCGTGTCGGACTCTGGCTGAAGGAAAAAAAGTTCTCCGGCAAGGCAGTCATCATCACCGATACTACCATTAGAGGACTTTATGCTGATATTCTGGAACGCGGTCTGGCTACTGCCGGCTTCACTGTAACTGTCCTGGAAGTGCCTCCGGGTGAGGAGCAAAAGACTCTGGCTAACGCCGGCAGGCTTTACCAAAAGCTGGCTGAAGTTTTCACCGAACGGACTTCACCTGTGCTGGCGCTCGGCGGAGGCGTCATCGGCGACCTTGCCGGATTTGTCGCCGCCACCTATATGCGCGGCGTTCCCCTTATTCAGGTGCCGACTACTCTGCTGGCTATGGCTGATAGCAGCATCGGCGGCAAGACGGCTGTCGACCACGGCACTTTGAAAAACATGGTTGGGGCGTTTTATCAGCCAAGTCTGGTAGTAGCTGATTTGGACACGCTTAAGACCCTGCCGAAAGAAGAATTGTCCAATGGTATGGCTGAAGTTATCAAGCACGCTGCTATAAAAGATAAAGGGTTTTTCGATTTACTCGAAGAGAATATCGATGGGGCTATGTCTCTAAATGCTGCGGTATTGGGAAATATCCTCGAAAAAAACGTGCGTATCAAGGCATCCGTCGTTGAAGCCGATGAAAAAGAGTCGGATTTGAGGAGGATATTGAATTACGGCCATACCATCGGCCATGCCGTGGAGACAGTTACGGACTTTAAAATTAAGCACGGTCAGGCGGTAGCTATCGGTATGGTAGCGGCGGCTAAAATATCGCAGCGCCTTGGCATCCTCCACGAACAGGAAGCGGTAAAACTGGAAGCGGTTATCGGTCAGGCCGGATTGCCCGTGAGACTCCTCCAGCTTAACCGCGATGAAAAAGAGAAGCTGCTTAACGTAATCAGCCACGATAAAAAGATAGTAGATGATAAAATAATGTTCGTGCTGCTGAAATCGCTCGGCAATGCCATTATTAGCGATAAAGTCAATACGGGACTTATCGAGGAGGTTCTCTTTGGCTGGAAATCCGCCTAGAATCTGCGCCACTATCGTCAATAGCGATCTTGCTGCTTTAGACAACGTCGAGCCGCTGGTAGACCTGTTTGAGGTGCGTATCGACCTCATCGGGAAAGACTGGCGGAAGGTGGTAGCTCGTCTTAAAAAGCCCTGGATAGCCTGTAACCGGAGGGCTGAAGAAGGGGGAAAATGGGGCGGCAGGGAGGCGACCAGGATTAAAGAGCTACGCCGCGCCGTCGAACTTGGAGCTAGCATTGTTGATATTGAACTGGCGACGCCGGGTGTTGATGGTTTCGTTCACGATATTAAAGGCAAGATGGAATGTCTTGTTTCCTATCATAATTTAAAAGACACGCCGACATTGGATAGATTGCGGCAGGTTGTTATCAACCAGTTGGCGGCCGGAGCGGATATCTGTAAAATCGTTACTACCGCCCGTAGCTTTAAGGATAACCTTGCCGTCTTAGAACTCATCACCGTCTTTCCGGAGACGAAGATGGTCGCCTTCGCCATGGGGTCGGCGGGGCAAACATCCCGGGTCCTCTGTCCGCTGGTGGGCGGCTATTTTACCTATGCCTCGGTTAAAGAAGGCAGAGAATCGGCGAAGGGACAAATGACGGCAAGCGAATTAAGAGAAATTTATAGGATATTGGGCTAATGGTGAATAAAAATATCTCCGGTACAACTAAAATCTGCGCTCTCATCGGCGACCCCGTAGAGCATACCATGTCGCCGGTGATGCATAATGCCGCTTTCCAGAAGATGGGTCTGGACTATCTTTACCTCCCTTTCCGCGTCAGACCGGAACAATTGCCTCAAGCTGTCGCCGGTCTTAAAGCTCTAAACGTTGCCGGCTTTAATGTCACCATACCCCATAAAGTTGCGGTCTTACCTTTACTGGACGGACTCGACCCCTTGGGGGAGAAAATCGGCGCCGTCAACACCGTAGTGAATAATAACGGCGAGTTGAGGGGCTATAATACCGATGCTGAAGGCTTCTTACGCGCTTTGCTGGAACATGGTATCAAACCACAGGGTAGAAACGTCGTTGTCCTTGGCGCCGGCGGCGCCGCCCGCGCTATTGCTTACATCCTGGCGGAAAAAGGCGCCAACCTGACCATTCTCAACCGGCAGCAGGAACTCGACTGGGCGGAAAATATCGCCCAGCTTATTCTCGATGAGCTCCATCAAGAGGTGAAGGTCTTTGAACTCGGCGATATCGCTAATGTTCTTCCCGGCGCCAGCCTTCTGGTTAATGCCACGAGCGTGGGGATGTCCCCCGCGGATAATGCCAGCCCCGTTCCCGCCGGACTGCTGGCTAAAGTACCGGCTGTCTTTGATGTTGTCTATAATCCTCTTAAAACTAAGCTATTAAGTGAAGCTGCTGCCGCTGGTGCGCAGACCATCAGTGGTGTCGATATGCTCGCCTGGCAGGGAGCGCTGGCTTTCGAGAAATGGACGGGTAAAACGGCGCCTATCGACCTCATGCGGGAGGAAGCTGTAAAAATGCTGGAGCAACTTGAAGACTAGCATCGCCCTTATCGGTTTCATGGGGACGGGCAAGACGGCGGTGGGCAAAGCGCTGGCGCAAAAGCTGCACAAAGAGTTTATCGAACTGGATGCTATTATCGAGAAAAAAGCCGGCAAAACTATCCCCGAGATATTCAGCCAGGATGGCGAGATTCGCTTTCGCGAACTTGAAATTGAAGCTATACAGGACGTGGCAATTAAAAAGAATGTCGTTATCGCTTGCGGCGGCGGTATTGTTCTTAATACGATAAACATTGACCGCTTGAAAAAAGAATGCGTTATAATATGTCTGGCGGCTTCTACCTCGGTAATCTTGAGCCGGACTGCGTCTGATAAAGGTGGTAGACCGCTGCTGAATGTTGCCGACCGCGCGCAGGAGATTAAAAAGTTGCTGGATTTTCGCCGGCCTTTTTATACAAGGGCGGCGGATATTACCATAAATACATCCCGTCTCAACGTGGACAGGGTAGCTGATAAAATATTGGAGATTTTAAAGGACTATGAAAGCCACCATCGGTAGAAGTATCATTAAAGGAAGCGTGTCTGTACCTTCCTCTAAAAGT
>CAYGVP010000177.1:0-3314 GCA_964353385.1 uncultured Dehalococcoidaceae bacterium | reverse complement strand
GGAAAACACTGCGGGCATACTGTACCGGTACGCGGCGATGCGCTTCGGTAAAAATTACGATTAAGACAACCGTAATGAGAACGATGGCAATATATGCGATTAGACCCACCGGATTACCTCTGGCTACATAGCCCTCGATAATCATTTGCGGATATCCGGCAACAATGCCGCCGAAGATGATAATAGAGATACCGTTGCCTATGCCGTATTCAGTAATAAGCTCACCCAGCCAGACCAGGAACATCGTGCCGGCGATAAGCGAGAGGACAATTGTAGTAGTAATGAGCGGGATATTGGAGGCTTGGGATAAATCTACGGCACCGGAGCGCTGGAGGATTACTAGTTGACCGTAGCCGGAAAGTCCTGCTAGCGGGACCGTTAACCAGTGCGTAATTAAATTAATTTTATTCTTGCCGGCCTCCCCTTCCTGTGATAAAGCCTGGAGCTTAGGAATGACCGGGACAAGCAGGATGATAATGATTGAAGCGGTGATATAAGGATAAACACCCATAGAGGCTACGCTGAACTGCTTCATGGCGCCGCCGCTGAAAAGGTTAAGCATACCTAGCACGCCGCCAAGGGCGCTACTTTCAGGGTCGAACAATTTGCTAAGTGCGTCGGCATTCAAACCTGGCAGGGGTATATGAGATATAAAACGAAAGACTACCAGAATACCTACCGTAATTAAAATTCTGCGGCGGAGGTCAGGCAGACTGAAGGCATCGATCATTGCCTGTAGTAGTCTGGGTCTACTCGGCTTTTGCCGCATCTGCAACCTCCTCAACCTTGCCGCCGGCTGCTTCTATCTTAGCTTTGGCTGAAGCTGAAAATTTATCCGCTTTCACGGTAATGGGATGGTCGATATCTCCGTCAGCCAGGATTTTAATTGGGTTGGCTAGTGATTTTACCATTCCCGCTGCCAGCAGCTTTTCCGGTGTGACTTCACTGCCGGACTTGAATTTATTGAGCTGGCCTATATTAACTGTGCTGTATTCCGTACGGAAAATGTTCGTAAACCCGCGCTTGCTGGGCAGGCGCTTGATTAAAGGCAGCTGTCCGCCCTCGAAGCCGGGGCGAACTTTATTATTGCCGGCCCGCGCCTTCTGTCCCTTGCAGCCGCGCCCGGAATAAGTCCCGTGTCCGCTGCCGTTGCCGCGTCCGACGCGCTTACTGGCATGTCTGGAGCGGCGCGCTGGGGCGATACTATTTTGTTTTACCAAGCTCCTCCTCCACTTTAACTAGGTGCCGCACTTTGTTAATCATGCCGCGCACCGAGTTCGAATCTTCAATGACGATGCTTTGATTCAGTCGGTGAAACCCCAGCGTTTGCAGAGTCTTGCGCTGGCTTTCTTCATAGCCGATACCGCTTTTAATCCAGGTAACGCGTATTTTACTCATGCGCCGCTGCCTCTACTTTAACGACGGTAGCCTTACGCTTAGCCAGCTCTTCCTTGGGGTTTCTAAGCTGTGTAAGAGCCAGTATGGTCGCCCGGGCGACATTGATGTGGTTGGTATTGCCGAGTGATTTAGTTAAAATATCCTTGATGCCGCAGGCCTCCAGTACTGCCCGGACGCTGCCCCCGGCGATAACGCCCGTGCCCTGAACGGCCGGTTTTAACATGACCGTAGAGGCGCCGAAATGCACTGTTATTTCATGAGGAATCGTACTGCCGGCTAAAGGCACTTTAATCAGGTTCTTCTTGGCTTGAGCTCCGCCTTTACTTATCGCGGCAGGCACCTCGTTTGCTTTGCCTATGCCCATGCCCACGTGCCCCGCACCGTCACCGGTGACCACCAGAGCGCTGAAACGCAGGCGCTTGCCGCCCTTCATTACTTTAGCAACGCGGTTCACGTTGATAAGTTTGTCATTAAGATTTAATTCGGTTGCATCAATCCGACTTAACGGTTGCTTCATCAGAACTGCCGCATCCTCTCTTAGAACTTAAGCCCGCCCTTGCGGGCTGCTTCTGCTAGGGCTTTAACACGCCCCTGGTATTTAAATCCGCCGCGGTCGAAAGCCACCTGGCTTATTTTTTTTACCGCAGAGCGTTTGGCTAACAGTGTACCCACCAATTCTGCCCGACCGGTTTTATTCTTCTTGGCTTCTTTTTTTATCTCCTCATCGAGCGTAGACGCTGCTACCAACGTCTGCCTTTTTACATCATCGATTACCTGGGCATAAATATGATTCAGACTGCGGAAAATGCAGAGCCGCGGACGGCTATCATTCCCGCTTATTTTTTGCCTTACCCTTTTATGCCTTCTTACGCGTGCTTCTCTGGTATATGATTTTGTCATTTTTATTGCCTGCTAACCACCTTACCGGCTTTGCCCGGCTTAATGCGTACTCTTTCTCCTGTATATCTTATGCCCTTGCCCTTGAAATGGTCCGGGACGCGCAAGGCTCGGATTTTCGCAGCCATCTGACCGACGTCTTCCTTGTTTATCCCGCTTACCTTTATCTTGTTGTTTCCTTCAACTCCCAGGGTAATACCGGGCATAGGTTTTACTTCTACCTGGTGTGATAAACCGAGCCGGAGCATAAGTTTATCGCCGGTTTTTTCCGCTCGGTAGCCCACCCCTACCATCTCGAGTGTCTTTTCAAAGCCCTTGGACACGCCCTGCACCATATTCGCCAGGAGACTTCTTGTCAGCCCGTGATAAGCCCGGTGTTTATTACTATCGCTGGGACGGGTCACAACCAGGTTGCTGCCTTCCATCGCCACGCGCATTTCTGCGGGTACGGAACGTGAAAGCTGCCCCTTGGGACCTTTAACGGTAACGCTCCCCCCCGAGATATCCACCGTTACTCCTGTCGGTACCGGTATTGGCAATTTTCCTATTCTAGACATAAATATCACTCCAGGACTGGTTTACCATACGTAACATAACAACTCACCGCCGGAACCCTGTTTCCAGGCCTGTTGCCCTGTTCTAAGTCCCTGCGAGGTGGAAAGAATAGCGATGCCCAGTCCGCCGTAAACGCGCGGTATTTCTCTCTTATGCACATACAACCGCAAACCCGGTTTGCTCATTCGCTTCAAGCCGGAAATAGCCGGTTTACTGTTTTCGAAGTAACGCAGTTGGACCTTTATCATCCGGTGAGGTTTGCCTTTTACTACTTCATAATCGCTAATAAATCCTTCCTCTTTAAGGATTTTGGCAATAGATAGCTTTACCTTGGAGGCAGGTACCTGCACACTGTCATGACTCACCATGATGGCATTTCGTATTCGGGTTAACATATCAGCAATTGGGTCTGTCACTGTCACACCTACCATAATTACTTCTTTAGCTTACCAGCTGGATTTTCT
>CAYGVP010000176.1:0-3318 GCA_964353385.1 uncultured Dehalococcoidaceae bacterium | reverse complement strand
GACTTGCATGCAAATAAGACCTTTGCTTCATAACAAAGGTCAACAGCTTACCACGGATGTAGCAGACTCTCTACCTATTATCCGGGGAGATGGGCCGCGCTTGGAGCAGGTCCTACTCAACCTGATGAACAATGCCGTCAAGTTTACCCCTGATGGCGGCCAAATAACCGTCAGGGTGAGACCGCAGGACGACGGTGTTGTAGTTCATGTACAGGATAACGGCATCGGCATCGCCAAAGAACAGCATAACATGTTATTCAAGCCCTATAGCCGTCTCAATGCCGACAGGCAACGGCACCCTGGCCTGGGCCTTGGTCTGGCGTTATCCAAGCAGGTCATTGAACTGCATGGCGGCAGAATCTGGGTTGAAAGCGAGCTCGGCAAAGGCAGTATCTTCTCTTTCTACCTGCCGCGTCGACCGGCCAAACAAGCTGCACCGCAATAAGGAGCGTTATGAAAGTTTTGGTTATTGAAGACGACCCCGGGATTATTGAAGTTGTCTCACTTTGTTTCCAGTTACGCTGGAGCGGCACCACCGTAATATCTGCCGCTAACGGTCGTAAAGGCATTGACTTTGTGGAAACAGAAAGGCCTGATGTAGTCATTCTGGATATAGGCCTGCCGGATATGGACGGCTATCAGGTACTGCGGGAAATCCGCCGCTTCTCTGATGTACCGGTATTAATGTTAACGGTCAGAGGCGAGGATACCGATGTCGCCAAAGGACTGGAACTAGGTGCCGATGATTACATTACCAAGCCCTTCAGCCACATCGAGCTAATCGCTAGGGTACAGGCGGTATTGCGCCGCGCCCAGGGCCTAAATGTCACCGATGAAGAACGACCCTTCGTTGCCGGCAAGTTATCAGTCGACTTCGGCCGAAATGAAGTCAAGATGAGCGGACAACCCATCAAGCTCACTTCCACTGAAAGGAAACTGCTCTATCACTTCATCAGGAACGAAGGCCGCATCCTCTCCCATGAAAGCCTGCTCGCTAAAGTCTGGGGAGATACTTATGTCGACGCCAGAGACCTCCTCCGCGTGCATATACAGCACCTGCGGCAAAAACTGGAAGATATCGCGGAAAACCCCACCATCATCGTCACCGAGCACGGTATCGGCTACAAATTCATACGGCCCACCGGTGCCTAAATACCCCCTTTCCCGGCCTCTCTATCATTGCGAGGAGCCCCGATACAACCGGGACGATATAGCAATCTCTATCTAAAACTTTTCCAGCTTCACCGCCCTTCAAAAGCGCCCTCTCCTTTTGTTGCCAGTCAACGTATCGGAACGCAAAACACTCCTTAAAAATCGCCTGAATTATATATATTGCCTGCACTTTTTTTCTTAAATTTCATTCTTTATTAAAAGTTTACGGTATCTTTATGAAATCTTTATTTTTCTTAGACGCATCTTTATGCTTCTATGTTAAATTGAAAGTAGCTATTTAGTACTATTACCCCCAAGGACAATGGGAAAATGGAAAAAATAAAGGTATTTCTATCCGACCCGCAGGTTTTTTTCAGAGAGGGTATTCATTTTATCCTCTCCGGAGAAGACGACTTTGAAGTTACCGGCGAGACAACCGGTAATGAAGAAGCTCTTTCCCTCATCGAAGCCAATCCCCCTAATATCGCCATCTTAAGCATGCACGATCCCAAAGCTGATGGCGCTGAAATTACCCGCCATATCCGCCGGAATATCCCCTCGGTAGCCGTAATACTTATTATGGATAAAAAAGAACCGGAAAAAATATTTGCCGCCATCAAGAGCGGCGCCAGCGCCTGCATGACCAAAGACTCCGAGCCGGAACACCTGCTTGATATCCTTAGAGTAATCACCCAGGGCAGTCTCCCTATTATGGAAGAAATGCTCACTCCGGCGATAGCATCCCTCGTCCTTGCCGAGTTCGAAGAACTGACCGCTATCAACGAGCAGTTCGATAATCTGCTGGCCAACCTTACACCAAAAGAAACACAGATTCTAAATGCTATCGCTGCCAGCGGCAAAATCGACCAAATCGCTTCAAAACTGGATATGAATGAAGATACCATTCGTCACAACGTCAGGCTGATATTAAATAAACTGGTAGCTAATGAACAGGCACGCAATATCATTGATGTCGCCCAGCGGAAACTCCCTTCCATCATCCGCTCCGGCCGTGGCAATGGCAAAGCCGGCGATTATGTAACCAAGACAGAATTCAATGAGTTCAAAGACCATTTGATGGAGAGACTAAAGTCCTTCATCGGTGAACTCGCTTAATATTATTTTTTAAATGAAGAGGAGGTATGTATGTAAGTGAAGAAAAAAACATGTTGGAAGGTCCTCGGGGCTGTCCGGGCAAGCTAGAAGACCATCCACTTTTGATAGTGTATATAAATACTCAAATAAAACATCAAATTTAGGAGGAAAAAAGGAAAAATGGTAGAAATTAGATACAGTGACCAATTTGAAATTAGTGACCTTGCCGGGCAGACTATAGGTGAAGCCCGCGAGCAGTTCAAAGCCGAGTTCGGTATCCCGAATAAAGCCTCGGCTAGATTGAATGGCTCCAAGGTCAAAACACACGCCGAAATAGACACGGTGCTTAACGACGACGATAAACTAACCTTCGCCGTCTCCCGCAGCAGGACTCCTTTCCTTGTCGGCGCCCTGCTCCTGGCTCTGGCTATAACCGGTAGCGTCTTCGCCTTCGGTTTCATCAATGCCAGCATTACCCTCGGTGGCGGCCAGGCAACTAATGACTTTGCTTCCATAACCAATAACGCCACTCTGGCTGTAAGCTGGACCCCATACGGCTACTACAAGGGTTCCATCACCGCCTCTTCTAATGGCACCTCAATATTCAACGTAGACACCGTTACCTCTGGTTATGCCGGTGATCTAGCAGTTACTGTCTCCCTTGCCAATTCCGACACTCTAGTAAAATGCTATCGCATGTTAGCCGTAAAACTATTTATGTGTAATTCAGCCAACGTCACTATAGATATTAACGAAGACGGTTTTGCTGACTCCAACGACTACGTCCTGCTTACACTGGACAATGGTTCGGTAACCATGTTCCCCACGGGTCTTTCCGATAACATGACTATCAGAGTTAAAAGCGGCTTCTATATCACGCACATCTTCAAAGCCGCGAACTGGAACGCTGCTTCTAAATATCAGCCCCTGCTCTTCGCTGAAGTAGCCCAGAGATAATATTGTAGATAATGAGGTAGGGTAGCCGGGAAGCAGCCCGCTGCCCTACCCCTCTCCCCTCCCAATCCCGCTGCTTAAAATCGCTGGTGAATAGAGTAAAAAAATGAAAAAGAA
>CAYGVP010000175.1:0-3320 GCA_964353385.1 uncultured Dehalococcoidaceae bacterium | reverse complement strand
GGCCTGGAGCGCCTCTCCGTGTAGTACTGGGTGGCGAAGACGATAACGACGCTGGCGATAATACCGACCAGCCCCGCCCCGAACAGCCACCAGTTGTCGAGCATGAAGTAGACGGTCACCGCCAGTCCGATTATCGAAAAGGCGATGGAAACGAAGTAGCCGCGATTGAGGGCGTTCATGGCGTTCTCGCTCTCTTTGGCGCGGACACAGAGCAGCCCGATCATGCTGGCGATCATGCCGAAGCCGCGGACGCAGAGCGGGAACAGTATCCAGGCGATATTATTAGTCGCCAGATAGGCCATCACACCGAGAATCATCGCGCCGATGTTTTCCGCTGCCGTCGATTCAAAAAGGTCGGCGCCGCGGCCGGCGCAGTCGCCCACGTTATCGCCAACCAGGTCGGCAATGACCGCGGGATTGCGTGGATCGTCTTCCGGGATGCCGGATTCAACTTTACCGACGAGGTCGGCGCCGACATCGGCAGCTTTGGTGTAGATGCCGCCGCCAAGTTGGGCGAACAGGGCTACGAAGCTCGCGCCGAAGCCGAAACCGACGATTAAATGCGGCGCAATTTGTGGGTTGGTATTGCCGCCGTAAGCGAAGAAAATAACCGTCACGCCGATAAGACTCAAAGCAGTGATGAGAAAACCGGATACTGCTCCACCCCTTAGAGCGACCTCGACAGCTTCTTTCAGGCTTCTCTGGGCGGCGGCGGCACAACGTACGTTAGATTTCACAGCGATGAACATGCCGATAAACCCTGCCAGGCCAGAGCAAAATGCGCCAACGAGGAAAGCCACGGCTGTGCGCCAGCCGACATCGAAGTTAGTATATCCGTACTGGTCGACGCCGGTATGCCCCAGTGCACCTACCAGCACGCCGATTATTATAGCAATTGCCACGGAAAACATGGCGATGGTGCTGTACTGACGCTTGAGGAATGCCCAGGCTCCTTTAAAGATTATATCCCCGATTTCTTTCATTTTTGGAGTACCAGTGGGGCGTTTCATTATATTCCTGATAAGAAGAAGGGCAAATATTATCGTGATAACACCTGCTGCAGGTACGATCCAGAAAATCCCTGGTAATTGTGACATTTCCCCCCTTTTCCGCCAAGCTTGTTTAAGCTTGAGCTATTAATTACTATATCTCCGGGAGTTATGTTTCAAACCTTGCCCGGCTAATTTTGATACGTAAAAAAAGAGCAGGAAGTATTAACCCCTGCTCTACTCTATTTCACCATTTCCTGAACATGGCTATTCATGATTATAATATGCTTTAAATTGATTGTCTATCCCTTTATTAACTTGCCTTATCTGGATTATTCCCGAATATTATCCTTGGCAGGCTGGCTTCCTTTCATCTATAAAAGAGGGCTTGATTATTTGCTGGTTTTAGGGTTCCATTTTATATCTTTATAGCGCTCTCTAAGTTTGGGTTTTTCTATTTTGCCGGTAGGGTTACGCGGCACATCGCCGAAAAGGAGAATTCTCGGCCAGGCATACTTAGGCAGTTGCGGCTCGTAATAAGCCCTCATTTCATCCTCGGTTAGATTAACGCCTTCTTTAGGCTGGACGACGGCGGCAACTACCTCGCCGTACCTTTCATCTGGCACGCCGATAATCGCTACGTCTTTGACTTTAGGCTGACCGATAAGCACGGATTCGAGGTCGACCGGATAGATATTTTCACCGCCACTGATGATAATGTCTTTCTTCCGGTCGACATAAGAGATAAAGCCTTCTTCATCCTGCCGGACCAGGTCGCCGGTATAAAGCCAGCCGTCTTTCAGGGTTTCGGCGGTTTTTTGCGGATTTTTGTAGTAACATTTCATTACGTTGGCGCCGCGTAAGATTATTTCACCTACAGTGCCGGGGGGCACATCATTGCCTTTATCATCGACGACGCGAGCATCGATGTTCAGTCTAGGATAGCCGAAAGAGCCAAGTTTGTGCAGATTTTCCAGTCCTAGATGCATGCAGGGCCCGGCCGATTCGGTAAGGCCATAGTTTTCTTCATACTGGATATTAGGGAAATATTTCATAAAACGTCTAACCAGTACAGGGGGTATAGGCTGCGCGCCAGAGTGAACCAGCCGCAGCGAGCTTACATCATAATCGGATAATTTCATTTCACCCCTATCAAGGGCGGTAACAATGTCCTGTAGCCAAGGAACCAGCAGCATACAGATGGTAACTTTTTCTTTATGAATGGTTTCCAGTATCAATTTTGCCGTAATCCTTTCGCCGCCGGAGGTCATTACAGCTCTGCAGCCGCCGGCAAGGCTGCCGAACCAGTGCATTTTACCGCCAGTATGGTAAAGAGGCTGTAGCAGCATGAAGCAGTCCTTGCGGGTTTCCCCATGTGAAAAATTCTCATTGACCGCTGTATGTTCCATACTACGGTGGCATAAAAGAGTAGCTTTCGGGTCGCCGGTGGTGCCGGAAGTAAAGTATAAACCGGCCTCGTCTTCACCGGTTAGCTGGATTTTAGGAGCTGCGTTTGAGGCTTTTGCCAGTACGTCTTCAAAAGGCTCCATGCCCTGCGGAATTTTTTCACCGACAAAGATATAGTGCTTTATTGTCTTCAGGTCTTTACGGATTTCCGCTACTCTATCGGTGAAATCCTGGTCTAAAATCATAAATTTCGGTTCGGCAATATCAATGCAATATTTAATCTGGCGGGCGATAAATCTGAAGTTCAACGGCGCGGCAATAGCGCCGGTTTTTAGTATACCGAAATACGCTTCAAGCCAGGAGATAGAGTTCATCATCAGGTGCATGACCACGTCACCCTTTTTAATGCCGCGGTTGATAAGTGCGTTGGCTACACGGTTGGCATTCTCATCAAACTCTTTCCAGGTGATGGATTTCCTATATCCTTTACTCGGTGCTATTTCTGCCAGAGCTACAGCATTAGGGGTCAGTCTGGCATTTCTTACGAGCATTTCTGTGATGGTCATTGTTCAACTCCTTTTAATCTAGATAATGTTAGAATTTTTATAAGGAAATGTCCGTTTGAAGGCGTGACGAACACGATTGATTATAGTCTATTGGAACGTAGTATGTCAATTTAGTTAGCTTTGAGAGCCATTCAGCACTATGCTATAATTTTAGAGAGGATAACACGAGAAGTGATAGAGCAACTCGATAAAATTGAAGAGCGTTATCTGGAGATAGATAAGAATCTGGCGCAGCCGGAAGTAGCCGTAAATATCAATCGCGTTCAGGCGTTATCTCAAGAACGAGCTAAGCTGGAAGATATCGTCTTGAAATACCGTAAGTATAAAAAGCTTATGAACGAGCTTAATGACGTTAAAG
>CAYGVP010000174.1:0-3360 GCA_964353385.1 uncultured Dehalococcoidaceae bacterium | reverse complement strand
CGCCGACCCATGATTCTCCCGTTTATGGTTAAAGTCTAACAGCAGGAGATTTATGCCCAGAAAAAACATAATGGACAGATTAAAGGGTCGTACCAAGAACACACCTGCAAGGCGGGGTGTATCCGGCGGTTCTTTCCAGTTTTTCACCTCGAGACCATTCTGGTACCTGGTTGCTCTCTTTGTCATTATTGTGCTGGTGGCTTTCTTCTACGAAGCAATATTAAATGATATTGGATGGGGACTCATTTTAGTCATCATTGCAGTGGTCGTTCTGGGTATATTAACATGGCGCCGCAAACTCAAGCTTCTCTACCAGCGCTGGTATAAGTGGCTGGGAGGCATCTTCTTCATCTTTGCTGTCCTGGGAATATTAGGCTTAATCCAGTATTATCCTAAGCTTACGCCCAATGGACTGGGAGGAAGCTTCGGTTTCGCCATTGTCGGCAGTCCTAGCCCGGGCGTGATGGGCGTTTTTCTAGGTATACTCTGCATTCTCGGATTTACCATCGCCAGCGTATTATTTACGTTTCCTCTCCCAAGCTTAAACGCCGTGAGGAAATTCTTTAACTGGCTGTATTCGCGTTTTGAGAAAAAACGTTCTCGTATGCCTTCAAGTCAGGATAAAAAACAACCTCCGCCGCGCATTATTCAGCCCCGCCCCTCATATGAAGGTAAACCAGGCTTACCTTCTGAAATGGAACAACCGCTGGTCCCGCCGGAGATATCCAAATCAACTAAAAGACTGATAGAAGCCGCGGAAAAAGCCGCCGTATTAAAAAAGGCAGCCAAATCCGCCGATACCATTACACCCGACCATGACCTGCGCCAGGTTGCCTCCGATGTCTGGAAGAAGTACGGTCAATCGACTGACCTCGTAGAAATCGATGGCTGGCACCTGCCGCCTATCGATATACTGGATACATCGCCCGAAGTGCAGTTCAGCGAAGCGGATAATTTACAGCGGGCTAAACTCATGGTAGATACGCTGGCAAGCTACGGCGTCGATGCCAAAGTAGTGCAAATTAATGCCGGCCCCACGGTCACCCAATTCGGCGTGGAACCCGGCTGGGACGTTAAATATAAAGAAATTAAAGAGAAAGACCGCGACGGTAATATCCAGATACGGCGGGAGGAAATCTCCAAGACCAGGGTGAAGGTCGAGAGGATTAATTCTTTATCTAACGACCTCGCTCTGGCGCTGGCAGCTCCGACTATCAGGATAGAGGCACCCGTACCGGGCAAATCTTACATTGGCGTAGAAGTGCCTAACATGACCTCGGACATGGTCAGTTTGCGCGGAGTAGTCGAGACCAGCGCCTTCCAGAAGTTAGTTTCCAAGACTAGAATGGCGCTGGCTTTGGGTAAAGGAGCCGGGGGAGAATCTATTGCCGCCGACTTGACTAAAATGCCCCACATTCTCGTTGCGGGGGCAACCGGCAGCGGCAAGACGGTCTGTCTTAATACCATTATCTGCTGTCTCCTCATGAACAATACCCCTAATGATGTGCGCTTTATCCTTATAGACCCTAAGAGAGTTGAATTGACACAATATAACAGTATTCCCCACCTTGCTACGGCTGTCATCGTCGATACCGATAAAGCGTTAAACGCTTTGCGCTGGCTCTGCCAGGAGATGGAACAGCGGTACAGGAAACTGGCGGCCGCCGGAGCGCGTCATATCGAGGGATATAATAAAGATAAAAATGGCACTGATAAATTACCGTATCTCATCCTGATTATCGATGAACTGGCCGACCTTATGATGGCAGGCTATGACGAGGTTGAAACAAACCTGTGCCGCTTAGCCCAGCTTGCCCGCGCCACCGGCATTCACCTGGTTGTGGCGACACAGCGCCCTTCGGTGGATGTAGTCACCGGATTAATCAAAGCCAACTTTCCTACACGCATTAGTTTTGCCGTTACCTCACAGGTGGACTCGCGCACTATCCTGGACGGCGCCGGCGCGGAGAAGCTTTTGGGACGCGGCGATATGCTTTACATGCCTACCGAGGCCGCCAAGCCCAAGCGTTTGCAGGGTTGCTTCCTCTCCGATACCGAGATAGAGCGTTTAGTTTATTTCTGGGGCGGTCAGAGGAAGGAAGAACCGGACAAACTTAAAATGGAAACGCTTATCGCTACCACGCCTTCCGGGACTATCGGCGGGCATCCCCGCGACCCCTTACTGGAACAGGCGAAAGAGCTCACGAAACAACATGAAAATGTTTCTACCTCTTTCCTGCAACGCCGACTGCATATCGGCTACCCTCGCGCTGCCCGTCTTAAGGAGCAGCTAGACGCCGTTCTGGCACAAGAACGAGGAGAGCAAATAAACGAGTCAACCGCAGAAAGCGTGAACGAAGAAGAGGGGGAGGAAGAGGTCTAATTAATTCTTAAGTGTTACAGTTGTTGTTCGACCAATCGCTGCCATACAGCTGTTTTATCTGGGATTATTAGTTTTTCAGTAGATTCAATATTCCGTCTTCTCCTACAAGGTGTCCCGCGCCAACAACGATAAAGTATGTCTTATTACCAGATAAGTATTCTTTTATTTTCTGCGCCATGTTTACGTTGCGCTGGGCATACAATATTTCGTAATAAGGTGCCAGTTCAGGTTGTTTATAGAGGGCTTCAAATACAATAGCCTCCATTTTTGCAACATCTCCATTTTTCCAGGCATCGAACAGCCCCTGCAAATAATCTCCCGTTTCTGGATTTTCAATATCGTATTGCATCATCTTTATCGTTATTTCATCCGGTATAGAACTCATTAAAGCCAGCTGATATTCCACCGTCTCCAGTTCCAATATATTTTTATTACTTTTTTTCGCCTTTTCAAGGAAATATTGGTCTATGCCGTATTCACTCTTGTAGCCTAGACTTTCTAACATATATTGACTCATTACATTGTATATTACCCATGGTCTATAATTATCCAGTAAAGTTATATTAACACTATATTCTTGGAATTTTCCCTTTAGCTGATTGTATAGGTCTTCCGCGACATGTTTCTTAAATCCGTCTCCTAAGGGATATGCCCCGTACTGCATAACAAACTGGCCAACTGAATCCTGGCTAACATTATTAATATTCACTTCTACCACTAAATAATCAGCCGATTCAAAAGCATTTTCTATGGTGCTATCGAGAGGATATAAATCCTGGCTGGCAACATGAACCGAGCCTAAAAGATATACATGGGTTGTATCCGATGTTACTTTCCAAATAAATGAATTGCCTTGTTGTTCTACCTGTATCGCTGCTTTTCCGCTTCCACAACTGTAGGCCCCTACGATGACAAGTATAAAAGATAATGCTAATGCCAACATATTGATGATAAATCTGTGTTTCATCCTTTACCTC
>CAYGVP010000173.1:0-3370 GCA_964353385.1 uncultured Dehalococcoidaceae bacterium | reverse complement strand
GGATTCCCGTTCCCGTATCAAGTACGGGACAAGTTTCGCGGGAATGACGAATTTAAAAATGATTACTATCAGGCAAGCCACCGAAAAAGATATCCCCCGCCTGCTGGAGCTTTACCGTCAGCTTTCTTTCAATCCGGAGGAATATAAAGACCCCCCTCTTAAGGATTGCCGACGGGTCATTAAAGAGATGTCTAAAGTCCCCGGCTACAATCTGCTGGTGGCGGAGGAGGGCGGGGAGGTCATCGGCACCACGGTGCTGGCGATTTTGCCCGGCATGGCGCGCGAGGCACAGCCTTTTGCTGTAATTGAACATGTGGTGGTGGATGAGAAACGGCGCAGCCAGGGTATCGGGAAACTCTTGATGGAATATTGTAGAGCCCGCGCTAAAGAAGCCGGCTGCTATAAGATAATGCTCACCAGTGATAAGCGGCGGGACAGGGCGCACAAGTTCTACCAGTCGTTAGGGTTCGAGGCATCAGCGGAGGGGTTCAGGTATTATTTCTAAAGGCTTCACTTAACTATATTATACTTTTTTATAGCCTTCAGGTTTTTTCTGTTGCCTGACTTATACTTTTCTTTTTCTTCGCTTACCCTATAGATATCCTTGCGGTGGCCTACTTTAACTACCCACACGATTAATTCCTTATCATGAATCGTGTAGATGATTCGGTAATCTCCCTGACGGATACGATATTTATTCTCTCCGGCGAGCTTTTTACAGCCGGGCGGACGCGGATTGAGCGCCAGAGCATCAATTCGTTTAAGAATCTTGATTTGATCTTTTTTTGTGATCAGCCTTAAGTCTTTTTCTACCGACGACCTGGCATGGATACTATATTTGGCCATCTAACTTAAGCCTTTTGACCAATTCTTTAAAAGAGATAAGAGGTTCATCTTTACGCTCTTCAAAGGCTAAAAGATCTTCTGCATCTTCCGCCAATGCCTGTCTTATAGCTTCATTAATTATTTCCGAAACGGACTTGTCGGAGTCGATAGCTTTAAGACGCAAGGCTTTATGCAAAGCCGGATCTAAATAGACGGTAGTGCGTTTATTTGGGATAGTCATAATGTCACCTCCATGAATGATGACATTATAACATTAAAGCGTCATAACGTCAAGACGTTTGGCGGAGGGGTTCAGGTACTATTTTTAGACTGCTGCTCAATTACTATTCGCTCTTGTTGACGCTGCAATCTTAATCAGTTCATCTTTTGAAAATTGCTGATTAGCAGTTAGCTTTAAAGTAGAACCCAACGAGCCGGGGCTACCGTAGCTTTCCCACCATAAAATATATTTATTGTCCTTTTGCTCTAATTTACCATTGATCTCTTGAATATATTCCGCCGAGGGTAATTTCAACCCCAATCCTGCTGAATTCCATCCAATTGAGAACGTAATACGACAAGTGTATTCGTTCCGTAACCAACTTATTGGTTGATCGGAAATTAAGAGAATAATATCTGTTACTTGAGGGTTACTATTCGGTTCTTGAAAATAATATACTTCCTTTATTTCGTAACCGGATGGTAAATATGTTGGCATAGGTAGCTTCTGACCTAAAAGTGATTCTATCTCGGAAACATCTGCCTTTTGCCAGCTTCTATCAATTTCATCAGATATTGCAAGCCCAGAATATATTATTGAGGTTTGATCTTGAGACCCAGAATTACACCCACAAGTGATTAGTACTATCATCGTCAATATTATTATCGCTGATTTTTTTAGCATACCCTATAATTATAACGCTAATATCAAGAGGCGGATAGGCCTCTATAAATGCTATACTCTAGATATATGGACATCCTCGCCGGACTAAATCCCGCACAGCAAGAAGCCGTAGAAGCGATTAACGGGCCGGTGCTTATTTTAGCCGGGCCGGGCAGCGGCAAGACCCGCGTCATTACCCACCGCGTCGCCTACTTAATCAGAGTGGTCGGCATGAACGCGCGGCGTATCATGGCGGTTACCTTCACCAATAAAGCTGCCCGGGAGATGGAGGAGCGACTCCTCAAGCTGGTCAGCGGGTCGGTGAAAGACCTCACTTTAGGTACGTTCCACGCCATCTGCGCCCGCATCTTAAGACAGGACGGCAAAGTTATCGGCATCGATAATAAGTATGTGATTTACGACGACGACGACCAGATAAGCCTGATTAAAAGAGCTTTACAGGACTTGGACCTCGACCCCAAGCAGTTTGCCCCGAGGGCATTACAGTCCGTCATCTCTAACGCCAAGAGTCAGATGCTGGGGCCATCCGACCTGCGCGGCAAAAGCTATTTTGAGGAGGTCACGCAGCGGGTCTATGAGCGCTACCAGCAGCTATTGACCGACAGCTCGGCGCTGGACTTCGACGACCTTTTAATGAAGACGGTGCTGCTTTTCCGGCAAAACGCCGAGATTCTAGGCAAATACCAGGCGCGCTACATGCACATCCAAGTGGATGAATTCCAGGACACGAATCTCGTGCAATACGAGTTGGTAAAGCAGCTGGCGGGGAAATATCGTAATATCTGCGTCGTCGGCGACCCCGACCAGTCGATATATTCCTGGCGGGCGGCGGACATCCGCAATATACTCAATTTCGAGAAGGACTTCCCGGACGCTAAAGTGATTCTACTCGAACAAAATTATCGCTCCACGCAACTCATCCTCGATGCAGCGACGCATGTAATCTCCGCCAACAAGCAGCGCAAGCCTAAAGACCTGTGGACCAAGAACGAAAAAGGCCTGCCGCCTTACGTTATCGAGACCTACTCCGAGGAAGAAGAGGCGCAGTGGGTGGTCAACGAAATCGACAAGCTGGCGCGGAGCGGGGAGGTAAAGAGCGGCGACTGCGCCGTAATGTACCGCACCAATGCGCAGTCGAGGGTGCTGGAGGAAGCCTTTATCCGCTACGGCATGCTCTATAAGCTAGTAGCGGGAACGCGCTTCTACGAAAGGCGCGAGGTCAAGGACATCATCGCCTACCTGCGACTTATCCAGAATCCTAACGATACAGTCAGCCTGATGCGCGTTATCAACGTCCCCCAAAGGGGCATCGGCGAGCGCAGTCTAGACGAGCTTACCCGCTGGGCGAAGTCGCAGGGCGTCAACGAATACAAGGCTTTGCAGTTGCTAGCCGACTCCAAGGAATCCAGCGCAGAACTCCCCTTTTCCACTCGCACCATTAAAGTACTGGCCGGCTTCGCGGTAATGATAGAGAGCTTCATCGAGAAGAGTCAAGGACTAAATATGGTAGCGCTCTTCGACCACGTCGTGGAAAAGTCGGGCTACAAACAGTACGTCACGGGGCTGGTCGACGGGGAGGAGAGGTGGGAAAACGTTTTAGAGCTGCGGGGGGTGGCGCAGGACTATAAAGACCTGCCACCG
>CAYGVP010000172.1:0-3389 GCA_964353385.1 uncultured Dehalococcoidaceae bacterium | reverse complement strand
GAAATACAGGCCGGCACCAGCTACGGTCTGCTGGGGCCCAACGGCGCCGGTAAGACAACGCTAATACGATTAATGGTCGGGCTGCTCAAGCCAGCTTCCGGCAGTATAAAGTGTCTCGGCAAAGCGCCCTCGCCGGCTAACGCCAGGCTCATCGGTTATATGCCGCAGCTGCCCGCGCTATACTCGGAACTATCCGTAGAGCAAAACATCGACTTTTTTGCCCGTATCTACGGCTTGAAGGATAATAAAGAAAGGTCGCAGAGAGTGGACGAGGTAATCAAGCTGGTGGACCTCTGGCCCAGGCGAAAAACCCAGATAATGAAACTAAGCGGCGGCATGAAACAGCGCGTCAGCCTGGGGTGCGCCATCGTTCACCAGCCCTTGTTGATTTTCCTCGATGAGCCTACGGTGGGACTCGACCCCGAGCTAAGGGTACATTTCTGGGAATATTTTGAAAACCTCACCAAGGCAGGAAATACCCTGATTATTTCCAGCCATACATTTGATGATGCCGCGCACTGCCAGAGACTGGCTTTCCTGCGGCTGGGCAAGGTCGTCGCCCAGGGAACGCCTTTAGAGCTGCGCGCCGCCACCGGCAATAAAGAGGCTTCTCTGGAGGATGCCTTCCTCTACTTTATCAAACGCGACGAGGTGAAGAATAATGTCGAGTAATACGCTGACAATTGCCCGCAGGGTGATGCTGCAGGTGATACGCGACCGCCGCACTATCGCGCTAATCTTAGTGGTACCGCTGGTGATAGCCACTATCGCGGGCGTGAGCATCCCGGATAAAAACATGCTGGATAACGCCTCGCCGGCCATACTGGCGACACTGATACTCTTCTTCGGGTTTCTTATTACCGGCATCAGCGTTCTCAGAGAGCGCACCCAGGGAACGATGGAGCGTCTATTGGCTTCACCGATATCCAAGATGGATATCGTGGCAGGGTATCTCCTCGGTCTTTTACTTTTTGCCCTGCTGCAGACCCTGATAATGTTTTTCTACATGGTGTACGTGCTTGATATAAGTTTTAGGGGGGATTTGTGGCAAATCCTCGTTTTCCAGGTGCTTATCGGCATTAACGCCGTCTGTCTGGGTACACTCTTCTCCGTATTCGCCCGCAACGAGTTCCAGATGATGCAGTTTATCCCTCTGATTATCGTTCCCCAGGTATTTCTCTGCGGGCTTTTTATTCAAATAAGCCAGCTGCCGAACTACTTGCAATGGATAACCAAATTTCTACCGCTTACTTACGGGGTGGAGGGGATAAGGGCGTTAATGCAACAGGGGCAGAGCCTGCTGGATATAGGTAAAGACGTCGGTATCCTGGCGGCATTTGCGGTGGGGCTGCTAATATTAGCTTCTTTAACCTTGAGGCGCAGCGCTTAGAAATGGTGGGCGGTACAGGATTCGAACCTGTGACCTCCAGTGTGTGATACTGACGCTCTAACCAGCTGAGCTAACCGCCCGCGCTTTGACCGTCTATAAATTCTAAGGAATAAACCGCTTAAAATCAAGCCTTTTCAGTTTTTTAATTGTCTCCCCTATTGAAATTGACGCTGCCCCCCGAAAAAATATATCATCTAACGGAATCAGCGAGCGGCAGAGTTTTGGTAGATAAGATAGAATTGTTCTTCTGTATCGACGCTCAAATACCAATAAAAGAATGGTGTAAAAGATAATCCATGAAGTTAAACAGATTGCTGGAAATCACCCTGATTCTTTTGAACAAGAGTACCGTTACCGCCGGAGAACTGGCGGAAAGGTTCGGTGTTTCCACCAGGACCATCTATCGGGACATTGATGAGCTTTCCGCCGCTGGCGTGCCGGTATTCACGAATAAGGGGAGCGGCGGGGGCATATCCCTGCTGGATAATTACGCCATCAATAAAGCGCTACTGACCGAACACGAACGCGACAGCCTGCTTTTAGCCCTTAAAACATTACAGGCTACCAAATACCCCGAAATCGACGTGATGCTGGAAAAAATCGGGGGTGTTTTCAAGAAAGCCGCTGCCGCCGATTGGGTTCAAATCGAGTTTTCACCGTGGGGCAGCGGACCTAACGAGGAAAACAAATTCCTCGATATCAAGAGGGCAATCCTCGAATGCAAGGTTGCCACCTTCGACTATATAAATGCGGATGGAATTTTAAGCCACCGCGAGATAGAACCCATGCTGCTGGCGTTTAAGAGTCAGGCATGGTACGTGTGGGGCTACTGTAAAACGCGGCGGGATTTTCGCACTTTCCGCATCTCCAGAATCAGGAACTTGGACGTCACCGATGAAGGCTTCGAGCGGAGGCTGCCGGAAAGCCCTAAAAATGAAGAGCCTGCTGCGGTATCTCCAAAACAGGTAACCCTAAAACTAAGGTTTCAACCTGAGGACTTATACAGAGTCTACGACGACTATAATAATGAGCGCATTATTCGTAACGCCGACGGGACGTACGATGTTACCGTTACTTTCCCGGAAGATGAATGGGTTTACGGATACATCATGTCCTTCGGCTGCTATGTGGAGGTTCTTGAACCGAAACACATCCGGGACATCGTGCGGGAGAGAATGAAAAAGGCGTTAAAATATTACGAAAAATAAAATGAATATGACACACAGTTGTCTTATTCCTGTGTTAGTATTGTTGCAGAACACCGAATAAATCAGTAGGAGGCATGCAACATGGACGTTAAATATGTCGAAAAAGGAAAAACAGGTAAGACCTGTGCCGACTGTAAACATTTTCAGGACGAAGGCGACGGCATGGGTAAGTGTTTCGGGCACGAAGTAGCTGCGAAAGGCAGCTGCAATTTCTTTGAACCGAAGTAGGCTCTCAATAGAATCGAGTATCGTGAGGAGATAGTGCCATGGAACCGAAAATAATTAAAAAAGAAGCCTTGATAGTTGCCGGTGTTACCGGAAGCGGGGATGAGACCGGCAAAGCGTGGGAAGCGTTTATGAAATTGGATAAATTAAATCCTTTGAAGAACAAGGTGGGGGAAGAGGGCTACGAAATACGCATGTATCCCGGCGGGGAAGGAATAGGCGAAGTGCATGTAGGCGTGCAGGTGAAGGACAAACGCGTTCCGGCGGAGTATAAGGTCGTTTCAGTGCCTGCCTTTAAATACGCCGAGTTCGAGATATACCCGTCCAAAGGTTACGAAAGCAGTAACTCCGAGATGAGCAACTGGCTTCTGGATAACGAAAAGGTCTACAAAGAGGGGCGCCTGGATGATAAACCATTCGGGGTAGAGGTATACGATAAGCGCTACAAGGGCGAGAAAGACCCAACATCAGTGGTGGGATTTTTGGTGCCGATATTACCCGTCAAATAAAAGTAGCAATGAAAATTAGCGATAAAATAAAATGCGCCCGGTTCCCCTGCACGGATA